>CBDUZB010000059.1:0-8890 GCA_965371605.1 uncultured bacterium | reverse complement strand
AAAAATTAATAATTTTATCAGTAAATATCCCCTGGTTTATGTCCTCTTTTTTAAGCCGGCGATACTTTCCGATAATTAAAGTCCAAATCACAAGCGAAACAATAACTATGGGAATCATTACCGGGCCACCACAAATTAACATTTCCAAAATCGATTTAATCATTTATTTTTTCCTTACACAGGGAATTAATAAATTTAACTGCGTTTTTTTCCATATCAGCAGCGATTTTTTCCGCCCGGTCGGAAAGATAATTGTGTATTAGCAAAGCCGGTATTGCAATAATTAATCCTGCCTCTGTAGTAATCAAAGCCTCGGAAATTCCCCCGGCTAATAATCTGGGGTCCCCTCCCCCGTGATAGGTAATTATTTTAAAAGTAGAAATCATTCCACTTACCGTTCCCAACAATCCTAACAAGGGAGCAACTCCGGCTAAAACACCTATAGTAGAGAGATTTTTCTGCAGGCGGGGAATCTCTTCTAAATGTTGTTCGTGAAACATTTCTTCCACCACCTGCCTTCCGGCTTGTTGCTGCTCCAATCCTATTTTTAACATTCTGGCTACCGGTCCGGGAGTATTCAAACACAATTCTATCGCTCTATTTTTATCATCGCTTTTCCATAAATCCATTATTTCATTCATTAGTAAATCCGCATCGGTATGCTCTCTCCTAAAAGCTAATAATCTTTCTACCGACATTATAATAATTCCCAGAAGTAAAAATCCAATGGGAATCATTACCGGACCGCCTTTTATTACCCAACCTATAATTCCACCCTTTCCCTCTTCACTTATTTTAGATTTAACCCCTTGAGTCACATCCACAGGCACAAGAATCTTTTCTTTATCTTTTTTACGCAAAGAAGTAAACATTTGCCTTAATTTTTTGCATAAGGAAGAAGATAAGTTTTTGTTCCACCGGTTAACAATTTCCCCTTTCTTATAATTTTTTTCCCACAAGCCTAATTCACCGGCAGTTGATTGATAAACAGCAAAGGCATTTCCTATTCTTAAAAGCTCTACTTCCTGTCCGTTGACTTCATCCCGACAATATTTTAAGGTTTCCGCTTCCGAAATTTCCTTTTCTAAAAAATTGAGTAGGCCGGAAAAACTTATTATTGAATTTATTTCTTCAAATTTATCCTGCGGAGCAAAAAACAGATTGTTTTTATCTTTTCTCTTTAAATTTTCTTTTTTTTCATTTATAAAATTTCGGATTTCTTTTGCTATACTTTCCAAAGCCCCACATTCATTCTGAATTTCACCTTTATTTTCTTCTAAAAGATTCAGCTCTTCTTCTAAGTTAAATTTTTTCGTTTTCAAATCAGCTACCCCGTCTTCCAATGAATAAACCTTCATTTCCAGTGATTTTAACCGGTTATAGCTATTCACTTTATCATTAATCCTTGCTATTTTTTCCTGCCTTAATTGTTCCTTCAATTCATTCAATTTATTAAGGTCTTCTTTGTTATATGCCATTAGACTTTGCGTAAAAAAAATAATGGCTATTACACATAAAAAACCAGAAAAACTAATATATTTTTTCATCATTGTACACTCTCCAGATGGCTAATAGAATCAACAATAACCGGAAATTCTATAAGTTCCGGAATTCTTTTGCCTTTCATTGTCTCAATTGCTTTTTTTATATTTGTTCGACACTTCCGGCATAAATCATTTTTCCACATATATCCCTGTTGGTTTTTTAGCAAATATCCTGTTTCTTTCCCGTCATTGGTCTGATAAAAAAGCAGAACCCTTCCCACTCTTACTAATTTTGCTTTTTTTATGTCACCTTCCATAGTTTCTCTCTCTTCAGCATAAATCTCGCTGTTTTCACCTAATTCTATTTCCTTGACAAGCTGAATATAAACCTCCTGCATTACTTCTAATAAATCACATTCTTCTTGTTGCAGGTTTCTTTTAAAATTATCCATCCGGTTTAACTGCAGATCAACTTCATAAGGAAATCCGGATTTAATTCTTTCTTCAATTTTTTCGATATCTTCAACTAACACTTTTTTTGCCTTAACAAGAGAAATCTCTGCGGCTTTTTTATCCTTACTTAATTTACTTTCCTCTTTTTTGACATTACTGATTTTATTTTTTAATTCCCGGGTATCCTTTTTTAAATTACCAATTTTTTCTTCGAGCACTTTTATTCGTTCTTCCAGGCTTTTGTGTGCCGAAGAAACCTGTTCTTTTTCCCTTTGATGTTCCCTTTTTTCTTCTTCCAGCAATTGGGCTGTTCTTTTAATATCCTCATTAATTTTTTCTCCGGTTCCTGCTTCAATAAAAGAACTTAAAAGAAAAATTGCCGAGCCTGCAATTAAAATAAATTTTCCTATCTTCATACAAAATTCCTCTTTTTATATTTTATAAATTTTACTTTTTGAAAGTAAATTATCCTGTATCCCTTTATGTTTGTTTTCCCGTTTACCATCGGCATTTACTGCAAACAGGATGGTTATTCATCATTTTAATAAAGTCAGTATATTTTCTTGACCGTCTAATCTCCTTTATGTTTTCCTTAAGGGCATTTCCCATACAATCCCGGGGAAGAAAACAACATGGCGTAACCTCTCCCTTTACCGTAACGAAAATACTGCGTTTAACAACTCTGCAGGGCAAAGAATGTGTCCGGGGTAAATATAATTCTAATTTCTTTTTTCTTGCCAGCTCTTTCGCTTTGATAAACAATTTCTTTTCTTCTTCCCGGGAAATATATTTAACCGCAGAATCTACATTATAAACATTAAATAGTCTATGAAGAATCACTGCATCAAACCCAATATCCGAGGCAACTTTAATCAAATCCGGAATTTGTCTAAGGTTATTTTTATATATAGCAATATCCATATAAATTCGGGGAAATTCAACTCTCCGTTCATTTCTCTCTCTTATCAAACCTTTAATTTGTGGTAAGATAACCGGAAAAAGTTTGCGATTATATATTCCAAAAGCAATCTCTCTTAACCCACTTTCAAAAACCTGAGCTATATTTTCTCCGATTAAAATCCCATTGCTGGTAAGATTAGTATAAATCCCTTTTGATTCGGCATATTCTATCATTTTAAAAATCTCCGGATTTAATAATGGTTCCCCCCAACCATGCAAACCGACAAAACGAAAATTTTTAAATTCCAGGAGCTTCTTAAATTTTTCTAAGGAAAGTAAAGAATCTAAATCCTCCAGATTTTTTCTCATACATATTGCACAATTTAAATTACACCTGCGTGTAGGCTCCACCTGTAAAGTAAAATCCGGTTCTCGCCAAAACATTTATCTCCTTCCTTTTTTGCGTACCCGCAGAATAAAATTATGCATAACTGAAAAAAATATATTCTTGCCTTTATTTTTCCTTGTTCTAATTCCCAACTTTCTACCTTAAAAACTGGCGGACTGTCGCTCCAGCAAATAATAAATACTAAATCCGAAATATTAAACAAATTTAGTCTATAGTCCATCCGCCTAACAGACTGGCGAGACTTCCGCTTTGCTCCAGAAAAATGAAGGTGAAATGTGTTTTGAGTAATATAGCAGTTTTTAAAAAAACGATACCTTTTCTGCACATTATTTTTTACAAAAACCCTTTAATTTATTCAAGACTACAACCCAGTAATTCCATATTAAAGCACCCCCTAAAGCTACCAAAGCACCCAGATGGGGCAATATTCGGCATACCCCATGACAACCACTAACCTTCCCTTCCGTAACTACACTTATTGGAACACACATAACCATTTACCTCCTATAATTTTTTAAGCAAAAATCAAAGGTCCGCTAATAATTTTTGCGTTTTTTCCACCACCCTGCCATTTCCCCGTTCTTCAGCTAATTTTATTGTCTCTTGCCAATACTCCCGAGCTTTTTCTACATTTTCCATTTTAGAGTAAACAATACCTATCTGTTTATACGCATCTAAATAGGCGTTCCAAAAATAAACCCTTCTATCTGTTTTCTCTTTCAAACTTATTATTTTTTCAAAATCAGCAATTGCCTTCTTATACTGTTCAAGTTCTAAATAACATAATCCCCGTTTTTGATAATCTCTATACTTTGCTTCTTTTTCTTTTGCAATTTTATTATTTAATGATTTAATCACCTTTTGCCATTCTTTTTCTGCTTTTTCTTTTTCTCCTTTTTCTCTATATGCTTTTCCCAATTCTATCCGCACAGACTCCTTTCCTGCATATTCTTCTCCAAAACTACTTGGGGCATTTAAGCTTTTTTCCAGGCTATCTACTGCCTGAGCATATTCACCCAAACCATAATAACTTTTACCAAGGGTAGAATAATAATAAGAATCTTTCTTTCCCCCGCCTAATTCAATACTTTTATTCGCCCAGTCAATTACTTCTTTATACTGTTCTAATTCCAGATTAATCATCGCCAGATAAATAGCAGCCGCATTTTTATCCGGCTCTAATTTGAGAACCTGCTCAAAATCATCGCTTGCTTTCTTTATATCAATAAAGTTTAGATAATTTCTTCCCCGGCTATAATACACCCCGGCTAATCCTTCTTTACCTACTTTATTGATAATTTCTCTTTCATTTTGCAGAGCCTCATTATAGATTTTCTCTGCTTCTTCCCAGTTCCCATACCTATATATGGCATTGGCTTTTCCGGCCAAGGCTAATTTATAAGTAGTATCCAATTCCTGTACTTTATTAAAATCCGCTATGGCCCGGGTGTATTTATCCTTATCTTCTTCACTAAAGGGCTTATTATAGTAATGCACACATTTGTTATAAGCAAGCCCACGATTGTAATAAGCATCTACATAATTTTTATCCAATTCTATTGCTTTACTAAAATCCTCAATTGCTTTTTGGAATGGTTCATTATTTCGCCAGGAGCCCTTTTTAAAATAGGCAAGTCCCCGATTAAAATAAGCTGTTTTGTAATCCGGTTTTAATTCTATTGCTTTAGTATAATCAGAAATTGCCTGATCGTATTTTTTACCCTTTTCCTTGCTCTTTTCCTTAACTTCTTCCTTGACTTCGAAGTAAGACAAGCCACGATTGTTGTATAAAAAGGCATTTTCCGGATTGGACTTTATCGCCGTAGTATAAATATCAATTGCCTGTTGATAATTTCCTTTTTTATGCTCTTTATATCCTAAATCACTGTATCCTGCTTTAGATTGAACAGTGACCATAGACCAAACAACTACACTTATAAGAATTACTAAAACCATCCCTATTATATTTTTCTTCTTCATTGTTACTTCTCCTTTTTCTTTCAAGTAATGTAAGAATTCTGCAAAGTAAAATACGATATTTGCCTGTCCACCCCTCCTCAGGCAGATAAGGCATGTCATTGCTTCAGCCCCAAAAGGGCTGAAGCAATTTCCAAAATTAGAAGTTTACCGTTACCCCACCGGTAAATATTCTGCCTTCACCAATTTGCTCTGATTCTTCATCAAACAGATTTTCTACATTAAAAAACAGTTTAACCCCTTCTCCAACTATTTTTGAAATTTTTGCATGGGTTAAAAAATAATCATCATTTTTCTCGATATTTTCTTCATCCGCAAATACTTCCCCTTCATATTCCTCCCGTAATTCAAGCATAAACCCTATTTCTTCATTATAATACCGCAGGCTTAAATTTGCTCTATGTTCCGGGACATCGGTTAATTCTTTCTCGGTTTCTTTATCTTCCGTATTCATCCAGGTATAAGCCAGCGTAGTCATAATATGCTCAATAAGATACCCCTTCAAATTGAATTCTACACCCTGAGTAAATGCCTTACCAATATTATGATAGGAATATTCACCTTGTACCGGAAAGGGGGGTGGAAAAGAAAACATTCTCACCCAATAACCTTTTATCATATCTTCAATATCATTTCTAAAGAAAGCTACGCTGGATAAAAATTTATTGGTAAAGCGATGCTCCACTCCGACTCTATAGCCGGATGAAGTCTCGGGCTTCAGGTCCGGATTACCCTTTATCCAGAAACCGGTAGGCCCTACCGGATGATAAGTCTCTCTGTATAAATCCATAAAATCAGGACTCTTAAATGCCCGGCCCCAGGAAGCACGCAAGTTGGTCTTTTCACCTGCTTTATATAATACATCTATTTTGGGATTGGTTTCTTCTCCCCATTCACTATGAGAATCCAACCGCACAGCAAGAACCAATACTAAACCTTCCAGGATGCTTATTTCATCCTGAATGAAAAAGCTATTAGTCGTCTGCTCTTTTTCCCCGGTAAAGTCACTATTTTCCATCTCTTCATTTAGTATTTCAGTTCCTATAGTTACTAAATTCTTTTCAACAAGCAAACAAGTATACTGAGCTTCTCCTTGAATCAGTTGAATATCCGTCTCAGTCGCAATCGGCCCACCTCCCGCACGAGATTCATCATCATACTTCCACATATAAGAACCCACCTTAAAAAAAGAACTGTCTTTTACTTTCCAATCCAATCCAATATTGAAATTAGTTTTGTCACTTTCTGTATACTCAGTCGTCTCACTATAAAAATCCGAGCCAAACTTCAAACCAATATTTTCATCGAACTCATATTTAAATTTACTCAATAAATTATAATTATCATATTGAGTTTCTTCCGTTTCCCCTCTGATTTTGTTCGCGTTTGCACCGATATCAAACTTTAATTTACCCACCATTGAACCGAAGCCTATTTTTAATATTTCCGAATCATAACTTTTAAAGGCAAAAGTCGCATTAGCGTTAGTTTTTTCAGAAGTTTTAGTAATAATGTTTATTATCCCGTTTAAAGCATCACTACCATAAAGCACTGAATTCGGGCCCTTTATTACTTCAATTCGCTCTATTATATTTACAGGTAATTCAGTCAATATATGTCCGCCTTCAATCCTCTGTCCATCAATAAGAATTAGGGTATATTCGGATGAAAATCCTCCGATAGAATAAACATCCCTGCCCATTGATTTATATTTACCCACAGACTTAATTCCCGGAATCCATTTCAATACATCCATAACCGTTACCGCATTAGTTCTTTCTATTTCTTCCCTGGTAATGAGCATTGTTTCTACCGGAGCATCTTTTAATAAGTGTTCCGTTTTAGTCCCTGTTACCACTACTTCCTCCAGCTCAGGAATTTCCTCCTGTGCTTTTGCTCCTTGACCCGGTCCAAGCAAAATAACCCCGGCCAACACAACCATAAATAACTTTAATCTTTTTAACATCTCCTTTTATCCTCCATTTTAAATTCCACCGCTGGTTATCCAGTTGGAGGTATTACTAATATTTCAAAATTACAAGCGTATATAGTTTTTTTCTTCTATGTTACCCCTGTATTCTTACTCTTTTTTATCTTCCCAGGTTCCGTTCGTACGGTCACTATCTTTTTTTGTTCACATACACTTCCTTTCCTTTTAAAACCGTTTTTTTTCTTTTTTTTCAATCTGGACTATTTTAGAATCGTGAATGACAATTATTACCTCTCCATATTTTATTTTTCTAATAGCCTTGAGTATCTCGGCAAAAATTTCAGAATTTTTATCTTTTATCTGTTCCATAACTCTCAATTTTAACTATCCCTGAATTATTTTCCTTAGCTTAATTCCCCACAGCAACTTATAGCTCAATCTTTTCCTAATAAGTCTTCTATTCCCAAAAGCATTTCCTTCTCATCCTCACCATGCGCTAATATTGTTACTTTATCTCCCCTAACTATTTCTAAAGATAATAAATCTATAATACTTCGGGCATTTACTGATTCTCCTCTTTTTTTTAGAAGGAGATTCGCTTTAAATTGGGAAGTAAGGCCTGTCAATTTCATACAATTAAGTATATTTAATCCTTCTTCTAACTTTATCTGAAAATTTCTTTTACACATTTTATTTCCTTCCAGTTGCATCGGAGGAAGCTAAATGGCCGCTTCCTCCGGTTTTTTATACTATTAGTTAAAACTTAACTTCCATTCCTCCGTAAATGATTCTCCCTGTATAAGGTGCCCACATAAAAGCGGCATCAGCAGGCCTTTTATCATTCTGGATATAATCGAAAAGATTCTTTGCTCCCGCTACTAAAATAACCCCTTCCGATATCTCTTTTGACACCTTTACATTATTAACTACGAATGCATCCGTATGCTTTATTTCGTTCTCCATTTCATCCTCTTCACAATAATCAATGTATAAACTACCGGTATAATCAGCATTCCAGATAAAATTCCATCCTTCAGGCCTGTACGCTAATTTTACTCCGCCCGTTGTTTGAGGAACCCGGGAAATATATTGACTATCATCATAATAGTCAGTTCCTTTCCAATCATCCCGTTTATCTTCATACTGAGCATCCGTATAAGTAAAATTAAAATCGATATCAAAATCCTGAATCATTTCTATCCCTAATCCTAATTCTATTCCCTGAGTATAGGCATCACCAATATTTTCCCATTGATAATCATAACCTAAATTGGCTACTTCATCATCGGCATCAGCAAAGCTAATTTTTTTCTCCAAATTAGTCCTAAAAAAATTAAGACTCAAAGAATATTCTTCATATATTTGATCCCACCCTAAATTAAAACTTACTGATTTTTCCGGTTCCAGTTCACCGGATTTATACACCCGGGGCGAACCGCTACAAAGATGTAAATCTTCACTAAAACCATAAGGGACTCTAAATCCTGTTCCGACACTCGTTCTCAAAACATTACTGGGATTAATCTCATATTTTAAAGCAAAACGAGGATTGATAACTGTTTCATCATATTCCACTTTTACATCTTCTAACCCCACCTTCGCACTTCCGGCAAACGTATCTTCGGAATTATGACTATCGTAGCGGGCACCAAAAACCAATTCCAATTTATCCGTCGCTTTAAATTCATCCTGAAGATAAAATCCAATCTCCGTAGCACTCTTTTCACTTTCTGATTT
>CBDUZB010000058.1:0-9033 GCA_965371605.1 uncultured bacterium | reverse complement strand
GTCGCTATAATGTCAGCCTCTCCGCTTTTATTTAATTTGACCACCGAGTCAATTACGAAGTTTGAACCAGCCAGGTCAGTAATATTAACCGTTCCATTGTTTGGACCCGAAGATGGACTGATACTGGTAATTTTTGGTCCGCCTTGATACCAACGGGCATATAACCTCTTGTTTGTCCCATTGTCCTGTATATAAACAGTGATGGCATTTTTTTCATGGTTAAAAGCAATGTCACAGACGGATACCGCTCCTGTTTGTGTATCCAAAGGGTTGCCCCCATTCATTAAAATCCAGGTTAAATCACTTGCATTGTACCTATTTGCATATAGCCTTCCCGAATGAGTGAAAGTACAGATGGCATTGTCATAAGAATTAATGCTAATACCGGGATAATTTGCCGCTTGTGCCATACCTGTATCAATAGGAATGGCCGTTCCAGTACCCCAGCCATTGGCTGTCCACTTTTCCCATATTATTCCAGTATACCGACTTGCATAAATCCTATCAGTGTTTCCGTCGGATTGTCTATAAACGCAAAGGGCATTATTGTTAGAATCAAATACTATATCCGGATCAATAGCATACTGTATTTCACCTGTATCAATTGGATTTCCAGCATTCATTACTGCCCAGGCAGCAAGGCTAACATCGTATTTTGAGGCATAGATTCTGGGTATTTCGCTTAGGTTTTGTGCAAATGAACAAATAGCATTATTATTGGAGTCAAAAGCAATAGTGGGACAAATAGCATTGTCTAATCGTCCGGTATCTAAAGGAACCAATGTTCCTGATGCTGCCCATCCTGTTGTTGTCCATTTTTCCCAGGTTGTTCCATTCCATTTAGCGGCATAAATCCTGGAGAGGAAAGAGGGGGTGTTTCTTTGAGACCATACACATATTGCGTTTCCGTTGGAATCTATATTAATGGCAGGTGCATAACACAGATTGAAGCCAAAAGATGTTGAACTTAAAGGATTGCCACTGTTCATTACTGTCCAGGTTGATAAAATAAAGTCATAGTAGGTAGCATAGATGTTTAATCCCCCTACAATTTCATTTTCTTGTCGAAAAACACAAAAGGCGTTATTATTTGAGTCAAAGGCTATTTTAGGGTTATATGCATTATATGCATTGACAGATAAACCTGTATCAATGGGAATTGCTGTACCTGAACCCCAACCGTTAGCAGTCCATTTTTCCCATTCTGTGCCATTATATCTGCTTACATAGATTCTCTCATGACTTCCATCGGATTGAGAGTAAGCGCAGAAAGCATTTCCATTAGAATCAAAATCAATATTACAATTAATAACATCTTGGGTTTCACTTGTATCAATGGGATTCCCCCTGTTCATTGAATCTAACCAGTCTGCTTTACCTTCTCTAACGACAAACAAACTCACAGTAAGAATTAAACAAGAAAAGAAAATTAACTTATGCATTGCTTTTATTCCCCCTTCACTTTTTTATTGTATTTTATTTCCCTACCCATATTTTAAATCGATGGTTCAAGAGATAATTCCCGGCCTACAAAAAATTTTTAATTTTGCCAATGGAAAATATTTTTATCTTGACTTTGGAAAATTCTATGGTTACATTTTTCGTTAGTGTAATATTATTTCCTTTTAAAGGGTAAATCCTTTGGTATTTCAATAATATAAGTAATTATACATTTTCTTATTGTTTTTTTTCAAGTTTTTTTATCTTTACAGAGAAATAATCTTTTTTTCTGCCGCTTGTCAATATCTTCTGCCTGTGCATATTCGTATAAAGACAGGTTTTTTTGAAAGTCAGAATAAATCTTGACACTACAGACATTAAAAAAAACTTGTGTTATGTTTGAAAAAGAGATACAATACCAGTAAAAAATAATTAGCTGTAGTACCTTTGGAACCGCTGAAAAACGGAGAAGTGACCAAAATCACCTACCTAAAATAGAAAATCTGTGTTATGTTTAAAAGGGAAATGAAACAATAATAATTTTTTTTAACTGCATAATTACTAGAGTGTTAAAAAATAAGGAAGTGACCAAAATCACATAGACAAAATAAAATACTTGTGGTACATTTCGGGAGAGCACAATTAAAGCTGTATTTAAGAAAATTTAAGTGCAGGGCGAAAAAATGAAAAAGATTATAAAAAAACAAAAGCGGGCAAAAAAAACGAACCGGACATTAATATGGAAGGGTTTTTTTATTGCATACCTCATATCTTATATATTCCAGAGTGTATTTTGTTTTGCCGGTGAAGGTGCAGGGACAACAGCTTTCAACTTTTTAAAAATAGGTGCGGGAGCAAGGCCGGTTGGTATGGGAGAAGCATATAGTGCATTAGCAGATGATGTTAACGCTATCTATTGGAATCCGGCAGGATTAGGAGATATAACCGAGCGAGAGGTTACCGCCTCTTACCTGAGTTATATAGCAGGTATTAATTCAGGATATTTTGGTTATGCTTTACCTTTAGGGAGGGGTAGTTTAGGTGTAGGTGTCGTTTATTTGGATTATGGGCAGATACAGGAAACTACACTGGATGACCCTGATGGAGTAAATTTGGGTTGTTACCGTCCCTATGATCTGGCAGTAATAGTTGCGTATGGTTGTAAGGTTGCCGGAGGGTTAAATGCGGGTATAAATATGAAAGGGGTACATGAAGATATACAGGGTTATACCGCTAATGCCATTGCTTTTGACGTAGGGACATTGTATGATTTTCCGGCAAATGATTTAACTTTAGCTTGTTCAGTAAAAAATTTGGGATTACAAACAAAAGCTTTTATTGAAGAGAAACACGATTTACCCTTGATCTTTGATATTGGTTTGGGATATAGTTTGTTAGCTGATGCTCTTAAAATAGGTTTAAATTTATATCAACCACAAGGTGGTGATTTTAATTTTAATATCGGAGGAGAATACTGCTGGAATAAATTAGTTTCTTTTCGAATGGGGTACAAAAGTATAGGGGAGGATTTAAAGACAGGTTCGGACAAAGATAGTTTTACCGGGTTATCTGTTGGGTTAGGGGTAAATATGAAAATGTATCAGTTAGATTATGCTTTTGTTCCGTTTAATGAATTAGGAAATACCCACCGCTTATCTTTTGGATTAAAATTTGGAAAAAATGATGCAGCGTTTGACAAAGAAAAGCGAAAGGTTAAAAAACAAAAGGTTAGTAAAAAGAAAAAAGTTGTTAAAAAAAAGAAGGCTAATAAAAAGAAGGAAATTGCAAAAGAGCAAAAGGTTAGTAAAAATAAAAAAGTTGTCAAAAAACAGAAAGTAAAAAACAAAAAAGTAAGCAAGAAAAATAAGAGTAAAAAAGAAATAGGGGTAGAATTTTATAAAAATGGAAAAAAATATACTAGACAAAAAAAATACCAAATAGCGATAAAAGAGTATAGGGGGGCATTAAAACGAGGGCACAAAACTGCTGAATTATACGCTGGTATGGGGTATTGTTACTATAAATTAGGAAATAAGAAAGCAGCAAAAAGTTTATATAAACGGGCATTAGATCTCGATCCGGATAATAAAAAAATAGAGAAAAACCTGAAAAAAATGAGTAAAAAAGGAAAAACAAAAAAAGATGAAAAAGTGGTTGACAAATGGCGAAACCTGTGATATATTTCAATTGGGTAGAAAAAGGGGAATTTTAGGAAGAAATTTTTATTGTTTTGCTTGATAAAAGCAAAGTACAAGAAATTGTATGACGCAAAACCACGGGGTTCGTTTTTGACGAGTTAGCCGGGTTGCCAAGATGGGAGGGCAATCGGGTTTTTTTTATAGGCGAATGTTTGTTGGCAAGGGGGATATTTCATAGCAGTAAAAGGAGGGTGAAAATGTCAAGGTTAGGTGAAATGTTAAGGAAAGAAAAAGTAATAACAAAAAAGCAATTAGAAACAGTGCTTGAAGAGCAAAAAAAGAAAAAACATCATAAACGGCTGGGTAAAATGTTGGTTTCCAGTGGATACACTGATAAAGAGGTAATTCTCAGTCTTTTGGATCAACAGCAAAATAGTCCTTATTGGGAAATATTTAAAAGGACAGGTTCTCTGGAAGCATATTTAGAAATTAAAAAGATTAAATTGTAAAAATGAGAAGGCTAATAATTTTTGCAATAATAAACAGTTATTGTGGTTTTTAATGGCTTTTAAATCGTTGTTTTTTGTTGATTTTTTTGTTAATTAAGGATAAAAATCCGTCATTGTTTTATGGCGGATTTTTTATTTGACTTTAATAAGAAATTTTTGTATAGTCTGCTTAGAGAAAATAGGAGTTTTGTAATCGGAAAAGAGTGAAACTATTTAACAAAAAACAAAGGGGGTAATATGATCAGGAAAATAATCGCAATGGTGGTTGTTTTCTTTGTTTTTTTAGGGTATTGCCAGGCAAAGACGATTACCATAGATGGGAAGGCAGGTGAGTGGTCGGTGATAACAGCTACGGATACTAATTCTGCAATAGTACGTGATGGAGAGTGGATCTGGAAAGATACGGCTAACGATGAAAGAAGAAATACCACCTATTATGAAACAGGGAGGATGACTCCTTCCTGTGATATTACCGAGGTGCGTATTACAGCGGATGCTGTTGCGGATAAGTTATATTTTCTGGTAAAGTTTAAAGACTTAGATTTGGGAACAACGGGGATTTCTTATCCTTTTGCTCAGGTATCTATAGATTATGATAAATCCGGTGGTTTGAATTTGTTGCCCATATCGGGGGATGAAAATGATTTAGCCCAAATAAGTGATAGTGCCGGTTGGGAATATTTAGTTTATGCTTACCAGGATGGTGTTGCGGTGCTTAGTTCTGTAACGGGTGAGGGAGACGTGATTAGTTCGGAAAATTATAGTCAATACACATCTACTAGTGGTTCTGGCCCTTATTTTATGGAATTTGGCGTACCTTTTTCTAACCTGGGTGGTTCAACACATTATTTAGATAAAACAGTTACTTTTAGCCTGGTTTGTTTTTTTCATTCTGCCGCCTGGACAGGAGGAGTTTCACACGAAGTAAGGCCTTTTGAAACGGGTTTTTCCCATATTATCGATTGTGTCTCTCTGATTGATAGCCCTCAAATTACCGAAGAGAGCGATGCTTCTGCTCATAATGGGACAGCAGGCACCTGGGAAGAGGTAAGTGATAATGTGGTTGATACTTATTTTGATGTTAAGTTTAGCACCGCGGGTGATGTAGTAGTTAATAACAAACCTACACTGGGAGTACCCACTTTTAAAGTGGATGATTTGGAAAACAACCGGGAAGTTGTTGTTGAAGGCAGGAATCCTTTTTTTTCCTGGGAAGGGACTTTTTCTGATGTTGATGCCGGGGACACTCAAAAAGCAGTGCAAGTAGAGGTTGACCTGGACGATGAAGAAGCAAGTGGGAATGAAATATGGACTTCTTCTCCGGTGTTGGAGTCGAATAGTAATGGTATTCAATATAGCGGAAGTACGGCTTTAGCGGTTAATCAAATCTATTATTGGAATGTAAGAGTAATGGATAATCACGGTGAATGGGGAGATTGGATAAAGGCGGGGAGTTTTTCCACTATAAAACAAGCCCGGCCCTTTAATATTGCTAAAAATAATCTTTCTATTGATTGGAATAATCCTTTTAATCCGGCAAAAGGAGATTATACTAAAATACGATATATAGTAGAAAAGGATAAACATGTAGTAATTAGAATTTATGATATGAGCGGGAAATTAATTAAGACCCTGGTAGATGATGATAAATTGAATAATGTTGTTTATACCCAGGTATGGGATGGCCGGAATGAAGATGGTAAACTGGTAGCCAGTGGGGTGTATTTTGTTAATATAAAAGCCGGAAATTTTACTAAAACGGAAAAGATAGTAGTAATAAAGTAATACTTTTCTGTTTATTCAGGTAAAAAAGGAGGGAGTTATGTCTTTTCGTCGATTAAAGGAAAAAATCAAATTAGTAGGAAAAGGGAAGTTGTTATTTCGTATTGTATGTGTACTATTACTGGTTTTTTTTATAATAACTGTTTTTAAAGCGGTTTGGTTTCTAAAAAACCGACAGGCGATGAAAGAATATATGCAAAAAGTGAAAGAGCAAAAACAATTAATATTTGCTCAAATGCAGGAAGAAAAAACGGAGCGAACCAAGGGAAAGGATGTTTTAGGCGAAGATATTCCGGGTATAGTTCGTTATACAGGAATGGTTAGGATTTTCTATGTAGGGGATGAAGATTCTCGAATGGTAGTTTATGAAGTAAAGGCTGATAAAGTGGAGTTGTTGAAATTTTATAAAAAAGAAACGAATTCCGGAGGATGGAAAGAAGATAAAGAACTTTCTCTGAAAAAGAAGGCACTTACTTACATTAAAGGAGATAGAGAACTTCAGATAATGGTTAATAGTGGTGATTTTAGCAAAGATAAAATTACTACGGTTACTTTTTTAAGCCAAAATATAGAGAAACAACAGGAATGAAAAAAAAATTAAATTGTCGGGGACAGGCAACAACGGAGTATATTTTATTAAGTCTGGTTTTAATTATGGCTGCTATGGGGGTGAATAAACTTTTTGCAAAATCGATTGCAAAATATTTTAACCATGTGGCTTTTTTGCGAACAGGCGGGTTGGGAATGTTACCTTGATAGTGGGATTGTTTTAAATGCGTGAGAGGCAATCAGGACAGGCAATGTTAGAGTCGATGGTTGTTGTTTTAATTGTATGTGTTTTTATTTTTGGTTTAATGCAGTTGTCTTTGATTGCGACTACCTATATGTCCGGTTATGATGCTGTGCAAGCGGCAATACGTTCGAGAATAGTAAATGGGGAAGGGGAAAATCCCGAGGAAATTTCTCGTTGGGTAGGACGGGTTGTATTATTAGGTACACAATTTAAAAAACTTGTTTTATTAGGCCCGGGCGGGATTTATCCCCTGGTTGATTTTTTTTATAAAGATGTAATTACCAATAAAAAAGATTACGGAAACAAGCCTATAAAAATTGTAACTGTCAAATTTACTTATCTGGAAAAGTTAATCTTTGCTTTTCTTTTTCGTCCTGCCAATTCTTCTACGCAAGGTACATTTTTTTATGATAGAGACAATACAAGTTCTCTTCCTGCTTTTATGAACCCGAGAGTTACTTTTTCCAGAATGGTTATTTCTCCGGACGAAAAATTTTACTATAAAGCATATCCCGGGGCAGATAATGATTAAATCGAAATTGAAAAACAATAACGGACAAACATTGCCTTTTATGTGTTTGACAGTTTTGGCTTTAGTGATGTTTTGGATGCTGGTAGTAAATATGGGAGTAATGCTCAGGGATAGAATTATTGTTCAAAATGCAGCTGATTGTGCGGCACAAACAGCCGCGTGTTATCGCGCGAGGGCTTTGAATTTGGCAGGCCTTTACAATTCTATTTTGGGAAGTTATATTGTTTATGAAGGGTCTAATATTTTGCCTCCTCAAGGAGCATGGATTCCTTTCAATAATCCTTATTATATTTATCAACTTACTAAAAACTTAAATCGGATGATAAGCGGGATTATTCGTTCTTACGGAGGAGGATGGGCTTATTTAAAAGCAAATGAAGTAGCTAAAAAATCAGGTGCGGATGGGATAAAATCTCTTCCGATTCCCGGGATGTATTCCCTGGGGCTTAAAGTGGATAAAGTTAAGATTAGATTTTGGAGTACAGCAGTGGTTCACGGTTTACCGGTTCCTGCTCCTCCTTTTTTTACAAAAAGAGTGAATACATGGTATTATTTAAAAGACAAGTATGGTCCCAGAAAAAATATTGCTATAGCATATAAGCGTTCTCAGTCAAACTTTTTCCCTATGGGAAAAAATTTCTTTGGTATAACGGAAATTCCGGAAATACTGGCAATAGCTGCAGCTCGTCCGTATAATGCAAAAGGTTCAATGTTTCCAAAAAAGAAAACAAAATGGGGATGGAAAGTTGTTTTTAAATGGCTTCAGGCTGTTTCCGGTGGATGGGAAGCGCATCTTGTACCGGTAGGGGATATTTCTTTGATTCCGGGGCTGCCCGGAATACCTGCAGGTAAAGTAATAAAACATTGAACTACATATTTTTTTTTAAGAATTTTTAAGTTGTGAAAAGGAATTATAAATTAAATGTATAAGAAAATTGGGTTTAAAAATAAAAAAGGGCAGGCGTTATTAGAAACACTTTTTATTGTTCCTATTGTTGCCGCTTTAATAGCCGGAATCTGGTTTTTTGCGGCTATTTTTATTACCCAGATACGTTTAAATATGGCTTGTCGGCACGGGGTGTTTCTTATTGTTCATGCCAATTATAATACAGAACAGGTGATAGAAGAGGTAAAAGATTTTTTGCGGGAAAATAAGCTGGCCGCGAGCAAAATAAGGATAAATCATTCCGATATAGACACAAGTTGCGGGAGGAGGCCGGCCAGGGTTAGTGTAAAATATGAATTAAAGCCGCCGGTATTATTGAGGAAAATTCCCGGGTTTCCGGATCCGATGGTGCTGAAAGGATGTTGTGAGTGTGCCAATGATACATGGATGTTTGGTATTCCCGGAAGTAATTTGTCACATTCATAAAAAGTAAAAATTACGTATTACCAATTTTAAATTAACCGATTTCAAATTAAAAAAATAAAATAAATTTGCAATTGGTGGTAATTTGGTAATTTAATCATTGGAAAAAAGCAAATCCGGAAAGATTAAGGAGATGTTTTGGAAATGATAATGGATGAATGTCAAAATTATGGCGATAGTAATTTATGTAATAAGTGGATTATTGATAAGAAAGAGAAATTGCAATTTGCTACTGGAGATGTTAATTTTGGTGAAAAAATTGAAGGTAGAGAAATTTCTTTAAATGACCTGAAAAAGGCTGATGAAATATGTAGCGAGTGTCGTAATTTTGAACAAAAAAGATAATAAACAGAGGTGTTTTGTCTATAGGGTAAAAAAGATTTTTGCCCTTTTACAGACTTCTGCAAAATAACATATTCTGTCATTCCGCACTTGATGCGGAATCTATAATGTGCTTAAAATATCAATAG
>CBDUZB010000057.1:0-9118 GCA_965371605.1 uncultured bacterium | reverse complement strand
CACTATTATCTCTCCTTTCGAGATTCCTATAATTTTTTCATATATAACATTTTTTTATGTACATTGTAAAAAAACACTTAATTTTAGAACTTTATATTCTCTTCAATTTTTGTAAAATTGTTCTTAACCCAATTAATTGTTTTTTCCAACCCGGCAGAAAACTCTACTTCGGGATTATACCCCAAAATTTTTCTTGCTTTATCAATAGATGCTCTTCTTCGAGTTGAATTATCCCATTTCCTTTTTTCCAAAAAAATTATTTCTTTATTGCCCAAAGCAGTATTTATTGATTTTGCTAAATCTATAATTTTAGTTTCTTTTCCTGAAGCAAGGTTTATCGCTTCTCCAACAGCTTGAGGAACTACTCCTCCGGATAAAATACCGCTGACGATATCTTCCACATAAGTAAAATCTCTCGTTTCCTCCCCTGTCCCGGTAATAGGTAACGGCTGTTTATTCATTGCCCAATAGATAAAATTAGGAATAACATTTCGATACTTACCGGGCATCTCTCCCGGGCCATAAACATTAAAAAATCTCATTCTTACTACCGGTAAAGAATAATAATTATAGAAAAAATTACAATACAGCTCTCCCAACAATTTAGTAATTTGATAGGGGGTATCCAGGTTTATTGACTTGTAATCTTCCTTTAAAGGCAGGGGAGCATGATTACCATAAACGGAACATCCGGAAGAAGCATAAACTACTTTTTTGACTCCAAACTGATGAGCTTGTTGAAGAATTCTTAATGTTCCCATACCACCCACCATTAAATCTTTTTGAGGATGTTCGACAGAATTCCGGTTGGCAAATAAAGCAGCTAAATGAAACACATAATCCAGCCCTTCTGAAAACAGTTCTTTCAACAATATCTCATTTAAAATATCTCCCTGGACAAAAGTAAGATTGGGCAACTCGGAGACATTCCATCTTGCAGAAGAAGAAAGATCATCCAGCACAATAATTTTCTTTACTTCCAAACCGGCTAAAGCAGAAACCAAATTACTTCCAATACAACCTGCACCACCGGTAATAAGTATTTTTTTGTTTTTATATTCTCTTAAAAATTTGTTTTTTTTCATCCCCCTTTATACATCCCCCCTTACAAAAAAATTTAAATACTTTTTCGTATTTAGCTATACAAACATCCCTGGAAAAATACTGTTGGGCATACATCCTGCCCTTTTTACTTAGTTCATCTCTTAAGGCACAGTTATTATATAACTTCATAATACCATCTGTCAACATTTGTGAATTTCCCGGTTCAACACAAATCCCGCATTCGGCCTCTTCAATAAGCCGTATAGCATCTCCATTAAAATTCATACCGGCAATTAAAGGGCGGGCACTACTCATAATAGATGCAATTTTAGAAGGAACTACCGGGGTCTTGACTTCTTCTTTAAGAGTAACCAGGCAAACGTCCGAAGCACTTAGAACAGACGGATATTTTTCTCTGGATTGAAAAGGTAAAAATTTTACATTCCTCAAATTATTATTTTTTACTTTTTTTTCTAATCCCTCTTTTTTAATCCCTCCCCCCACCAGAAGAAATAATATTTTTTCACAATCCCTTAATTGCAAAGCACTTTCTATTATAACTTCCATATCCTGAGAATATCCCATTACACCCACAAAAGAAACAATAAATTTATTATCCAGGGAATGTTCTTTTCGAAACCGGTTAAATCGATTTGAGGGTTTTATTAAATCCGTATCTACCCAATTAGGAATGACTGTTGCTTTGTGAGCACCGGCACCCTTATTAATTACATGTTTTTTATTCCCCGGGGAATGAACAATAATAAAATCTGCTTTTTCATAAATAAATCTTTCTATTGTTTTGAAAAATTTAATTAAATATTTATTTTTTAAAACACCCAGGTCTATCGCACTTTGGGGAAATAAATCCTGAACGTTAACTAACAAAGAACTTTTTTTTATCTTACCCAAAAAATACCCGGAAAGGCCTAAAGGAAGAGGAGGTGAGTAGAGAAGAATAAGGTCACAGGAAGCAAAAAAAAGGCCGGCAAAAAAAAGGAACACCGCTGTAATAAACTGATTTAACCCTTTAAATACCGGAATACTTCCGGAAAAAAAAGGAATTCTTAATCTAACAACCCTAATCCCTGCCGCTAATTCCCGTATTATAAATTTACCCTTGTAGTCTTTCATTCTTTTTTTATCAACATTATACCTGGGAAAACCTGTAATCACAGTAACCCTATATTTTTTTTTGGCTAAACTCTCTGCAAGCTCATAAAAAAGGTGGGAAGCAGAACCAATTTCAGGAGGGAAATAAGCCGTTAATAATAATAATTTCATCATTTTTTCAAAATTTCTTCCAATTCTATTTTAACACAATTTCCGACTTTAAGAGAATCCAATGCCTTAAAAGTAGTTAAAGTCGTATACAAATATTGCTTAAAAAGTTTTTCCTGCTCAAATATACCCGAATAAAAAAAATAATTTAATTCATTAATATAACCCAAATCCTGAGACATTTTAACAATCTGTTTCTTTTTATTCCCTCGAACTATTGTTAATTTTTTAAAATCTTCTATGGTTACCACCGAATCTTCGGAAAAAATTTCTACCCGCTCTCTGGAAAAAGCTCTGGACCCTTTGGTGGTATAAATAATTGTTCCTACCGAACCATCAGAAAAAGACATCGTTAAACAAACATTATCACTCTCATGATATTTGCCCCGGTGACCTCCAATAGACTCAAGATAAATTTTTTGGGGATAAGCATCAGTAATAAATTGAAAAAAATCAACAAAATGGCATACCTCCCCAATAATTCTTCCACCGCTAATTTCTACATTATTCACCCAATGTCCATCGGCAACACTTCCAGCATTAACTCTATAATTCATCATTAGTGCTGTACTTCTTTTCTCCCAACAGGATTTAGCCTGCATAGCCAAAGAACTAAATCTTCTATTAAACCCCACCATTAATCTCTGCTGTGACCGGCTAAATATTTTTACTATCTGTTTCAATTCATCAATATTAATACACAAGGGTTTTTCTACAAAAACATTTTTTTCTGCCTCCAGAGCATCTATAATCATTTTAGAATGAAGATTATGGGGAGTAGAAATAATAATACTTCCTATCGATTTGTCATCTAAAATCTCTTTATAATCCGACGAACAATAATTGAATCCGAATTTTTTTCCTACTTGTTGGGAAGAGAGCCCTTTAGTGGTAGCTATGCCTACCAGATTTATTCTATTAATTTTCCTTAAAGCCGGTAATAAAATATTCTTAGAAAAATTCCCCCCTCCGATAAAGCCAACATTTAAGGCAGAAATTTGTCTATTGCTGCTTTTTCTAAAAAAAACCACCTTCGTTTCTTTTTCCCCATTATTAATTTTTAAATTGTTATTATACCGAAAAGCAATCCCTATATGCGCTTTTTTCTTTTTAAGAATCATCTCATAACATTTTAACGCTTCTTCTATTTCAAAATAATGGGTAATTAATTTATCCATTTTTACTTTATTTTTTATTAAAAGATCGATAAAATGTTCAATATTCTTTTTTTGAGTCCAACGGCTAATTTCCGGAGGATAATCGTTTTCCACACCTGCTGCTCTGGATACAATAAATGACAATTCTTTTTCCCAAAAAATTTTTCTGGTTAGTTTTAAATCAGCTACCCCCACTAAAACGACCCTTCCTTTTTTTCGGGCAATATCTTCTGCTAACCGAACAGGTTTTGCATCATCACTTGCCGCAGTAATAATCACTGCATCAAAACCATTATTTTGGGTAAAATTTTCAACCTTAGACAAAATATCCTCAGCATCCGCATTTAACCCTAAATCAACCCCTAACTCTTCAGCCAATTTTACCTTACTTTCATCTAAGTCAATACCAACCACCCTACACCCGTAAGATTTTAAAATCTGGACAGTAATTAACCCGATTAATCCCAGGCCTATCACGGCAACATTTTCACCAAAACTTAAATTAGCTTTTCTTATCCCGTTAACAGCAATTGCCCCAATCATCCCAAAAGATGCTGATTCAAAATCCAGTTCATCAGAAAACTTATTACATAAATTTTTCGGCATCCATATATATTCCGCATGTACGGCAAATCCTGCTCCGGCACAAACTACCCTATCCCCAATTTTAAAACCATCCACCCCTTCACCTATTTCTACTACCTCCCCACTTGAACTATATCCCATCGGTATCGGCTCATCCAAACGATTCATCGCTTCTTTAAAAACACTTATAAATCCTTCTTTTAATGCTTTTTGATAAGCTAACCGAACCAGATCCGGACGAGCAAAAGCCTTACCCGGTAAACTTTTTTTTGCCATATCAATCATTAATCTCTCTGTCCCTACGCTAACCGCAGAACAAATATTACGCACTACTATCCCCTCTGATTTACAAAAAGGAGGAGAAACTTCTTCTAACTTTATTTTGCCCGTTTTATAATTTTGAACAACCTGTTTCATTGGTTTTTATCCCTTATCTCAAAATTAAGCCCATCTAATATATTTACTTATACAAAAAAAACCCTTAAAAATCAATCAAATTATATTCTTTAAAAACCCTACGCTATAAAAAAATAACTAACAATCTAACCTGAATTTTATATCATTAGCGGAAAAAATCCATCTGACTAATATTTAATGAAAAAACGTTCAGGTTTAACTGTTAGCAACTATATTACTTATCTAACCTTCCGTCCTACTCTTTTAAAATAATTTTTAATTTATTCTTTTTGCTCCTTGTACTTTTTACGCCGAAATAAATCCTTTTTTAAGGAAATAATTCGATCAACAAACAAAATCCCGTTAAGATGGTCTATCTCATGCTGAAGGACAATTGCTTCAAATCCTTTAGTTTCTATTTCTATCGGTTGTCCCATACGATTCTGTGCACCAACCTTTATTTTTACGGCTCTTTTTACATTTCCGGTATAATCCGGCAAACTTAAACACCCCTCCCTGCTAATTACTGTTCCTTCCTTCATCCGAATAACAGGATTCAAGAGCACCAATAATCCATGAGAAATAGTTGTTTTTTTATGTCCGGATACATTTACAACAATAAGTTGCAAAGAACAACCCACCTGCGGAGCAGCAATACCTACACAACCGGGAAAAGAATGTAAAGATTCTATCATATCATCAATTAATTGATTAGTTTTGTTATCAATTTTTTCTATCAATGCACATTTCTTTTTTAAACTTTCATGAGGATATTGTAACACCTCCAACACAGCCATATTATAATTCCTCAGCTTCTACCAAATGCATACTGACATTTACATCAAGCTCTTTTCCTTTATTTTTCAGTTCTTTTCTTAAGTGTTCTTCACTCGTAAGAGAAGAAATTTCCACCTCTAACAACATTACATAAACCGGTTTCTCCTTACTTCCGGCAATCTGCGTATTAACATCAACAATATTTACATTTTTATCTGCCAATACTTGCGTTATTTCATATATTATACCGGGTTTGTCAACTCCATAAACAGAAATGGCATAAATCTTTACTTGTTCATCAACCTTATGCACTAACTCGTCGGGAGAAAGTTCCCGTAAAAATATTGACAACCCCAATGTTTCTTTTAAAGAATCAAACTTTTTACTAAATTGAGCAGGGGAAAGATCCTCTTTGCCTGATATTACTAATATCATTGCAAATTCTCCTTTTAATAAAGTCATACTGGAATCTTCAATGTTGTATCCCGATTCATAAAGAACCTTTGATACTCCCGCCACTATTCCCGGCTTGTCTTTACCCATAGCGGTAAGAATCATATTCTGTGTCATAAAACCTCCCCCATCACAAACATTATTTTTTAATATTTAAAGTATACATTTTTTTATGTCATCTAAAAACAAACGCAAAATGCATTTTTAATTTAATATTTGCCTTTTGTTCATTACCTATGAGTTATTTACCATTTGCCATTCGCAGTCTTTTGTTTTTATCTTTGAACTATGGACTATCTGTTGTCTTTGCTATTTCGCCAACACCCCCGTCCCGTTAAATACTTTACCACCTATTTTAATTTGATATACATATACCTTACCACTCACACAACTCCCATTATTATCCCGCCCATCCCAAGTTAAAGATGTAGTACTACTAAATGGTAAGTTATCCCTCACCACACTTCCCGATAAATCAAATATCATTCCCTCAACTGTTTCATTATTGGGATTGGTAAAAATAAAATTAGCCACATCATTTATTCCATCCCCATTAGGCGTAATTATCTTAGGACTTAGCTTAACAAAACGAGATTTTTCTTCCTCTTGATAACTAATGTTTTCCCTGATTTCAAAACCACTGACTAACATTCCACTTGCTTCATCAATATTAGTTACCGTAATATCCCTGCTACCGGACATTGCATAATCATCAATAGTAATATTTACCTGAAGTTGCACAGCACTGATAAAATTAACTGAATTCACAGCTATTCCAACACCACCAAAAATAATCTCTGCCCCATTATAAAAATTCAAACCGTTAATAACAACATCTAATGTTTCTCCGGTAGAAGCAAAAAAAGGAGAAAGAGAAAATATTTGCGGCGGGCCAAGATACTTTATAGTAAAATAATCAGCATTTGTTCCATTAAAACTCCTTCCGGTAACAATTATATTTCCCCTTCCATCAATAGCTATCCCACTAGCCCAATCATCATCATTTGCCGGTCCATTATAAGTCGCCGAAGCAAGCACCACCGATAAGTCATTATTATATTTAATGGTAAAATAATTATTATTTGTTCCATCATTAACATATCCGGTAACAAATATATTTCCCCCTTCATCTATAGCAGCTCCATAAACAATATCCATACTGTTTCCTGGTCCGGCATAAGTTGCCGAAGAAAGCACCAGCGATAAATCATTATTATACTATAGTAAAATAATTCATATTTATTCCATCCACACTGGTTCCAGCAACAATAATATTCTCTCCTCCATCAATAACTACGCCAAACGCTCGATCATAAAAGCCTGTCGGCCCATTATATGTAGCAGATGTAATCGCCATAGATAAATCACTATTATACTTTATAGTAAAATAATCATCATTTGTTCCATTATCAACATATCCGGTGACAATTATATTTCCTCCTCCGTCTATGGTTATCCCACTAGCCCAATCATCACCATCTGCCAGCCCATTATAAGTTACCGAAGAAATAGGAATTAATGTGCCAGCCCAGGTTTTAACCGAAAAACTGAGACTAATTCCAACAAAAACTAATCCTATTTTTGCCAACACTAAATATTTTCTATTCATTTAGTCTCTCTACTAATTTCTTCATTACTAAATTTGTAAAAATATTTTCCCATTGCAGAATCCTATATCTCTTCTACAAATATCCAGAAATTTATTGCCGAAAATTAATTGACCGGTTTAACATTTTATAAAATCAAGATTTCACTTTTAGGGAAAGGTTCTCTATTACTTTTGATACACTTTGCCATTGATTAAGTGTATAAAAATGAAAATGTTTTATCCCCTGAGAAAGGAGGCCTTCGCACTGTTTAGTGGTATAATCAATACCGGCTTTCTGTATGCTTTCAGGCGAATTCACATATTTAGTCATTAATTTATCGAGTTCAAGAGGAATAGTTGTTTTACACATCCCGGCTAACTGTTTAACCTTGGGGAAATTATTCAGCAACATAATACCCGGAATAATAGGAACATTGATTTCTGCTTTATCTGCTCTCCGGAGAAAATCATAAAAAAATCTGTTATCAAAAAACATTTGTGTAACAAAAAAATCCGCCCCAGCTGTTACCTTCTCCTTAGTATAAATCATATCCATATTCAAATCAGGTGAATCAGGATGCCCCTCAGGATAAACCCCAGCCCCAATAGAAAAAGAATTAAAATCATTCAAGAATTCAATTAAATCTTTAGCGTAGTTGAACCCATCTTTTATTTTCGGTAATTTATTTGTTTCTTCCGTAAGATCACCCCGAAGAGCCAGAATATTTTTTATTCCGATTCTTTTATAATATTTTACAATCGCTGTTATTTCTTTTTTATTACAACCTATACCGGTTAAATGCGGAACTACACTAAAAGGATTATCCCTATTAATTCGTTCTACAACAGACATAGTTTTATCTTTAGTAGTTCCACCTGCACCATAAGTTACGGAAACATAATCAGGCTTAAAAACACTTAATTTTTTTATTGTTTCAAAAAGAATATCCTCTCCACATTGTGTTTTTGGAGGAAAAAATTCGAAGGAAACAGTCCTTCCCTTACTTTCAATAATATCTCTTATTTTCATAATTAAAGCTTCCTCAATTCAACTTTTATATAAACTAAATAAAAGCAACTACCCCGCAACAAGCTACGGGAAATTAACCCATCGGCCCTTCGCCTCCCTACGACGGGAATTCATGCTGAACCCTTCGACTACACTCAGGATAAACTCAGCTGAAATGCTCAGGATCAATTCGACTACAGAGTTTTTCTCAACTACGCTGACAAAAACTCTAAGTCTCATTGAAATTAAAAATAGTTGTCTTCGTTAATACCACTCTTTTTATTATTTGCAAAACAATTGAATTTTATCAGAATTATCCTGTTTTGTCAATAAATGTTAGGTTTCGAACCCTAAATCCGATATTGAAAAAAGGGAATAGACGAGAAAGGGCAAAAAAGATTTCACCAAATAGCTGAAAAAGAATATTTTCACGGGAATGAGTCACCAAAGACTACAGGGAAAGGCCTTTTAGGCAATTTTTTCGAGGAAGGTAATGGTTCTTATCCCTTCTACAAATGGAAATTTGGAATCTGACAAAATTAGACCGGAGGTCTCTCAAATAGGAAGCCATTTTTTGTCCAAAAATATAGGGTCTTGACCGCTGTGAAGAATTCAAAGCAAATGCAGTATGGTTTGGACTGGGGATATTAGCGTATCAGTGACTTCCCTCGGCTTCGCCGAGGGAAGTCACTGATAGGGATGCACGAAAAATATGTTGGGAATTAAAATATATTTTATAGAAAAACAAAAAAGAAGAATTAAAAAAATATGCAGGAAATAGTTTTGGCTGGAGAGGTGCACCCGAAAATCTGGGTTTCACCTAAATTT
>CBDUZB010000056.1:0-9532 GCA_965371605.1 uncultured bacterium | reverse complement strand
AGTAAAAAAGCAGAATTTTATTCGCTTAACAACTATTTTAACAAAATAATTAATTTTTCCAAAAAAAAATACGCTTATGATTGTTACCATTGCCTATATAATTGAATATAAACGCCGGGTGGAAAAATTAGTGAAATTAGTCGTTACTACTAATTTTCCGACTAAAGTGGGCAATTTTAAAATGTTTGTTTATGAATCCATTTTGGATTCGTCTTGTCATATAGCCCTGGTTAAGGGAAAAGTGAAAGGTGAAAAAAATGTCCTGGTTCGGGTTCATTCTTCCTGTTTAACCGGAGATGCTCTGCTTTCTTTAAGATGTGATTGTGGACAGCAATTACAAAAAGCAATGAAAATGATTGCGGATAGAAAAAAAGGAGTGCTTTTATATATGTCTCAGGAAGGCAGAGGAATAGGTTTGATTAATAAGTTAAAAGCGTATGCGTTACAAGACAAAGGATTAGATACCGTAGAAGCAAATGTAGCCCTTGGTTTTAAACCTGACTTGCGAAATTATGGTATTGGGGCACAGATATTAGTGGCTTTGGGGTTGTCGGAAATATTCCTTTTAACGAATAATCCACGTAAAATTGTAGGAATAGAAGGTTATGGATTAAAGGTAAAAAAGAGAGTTTCTCTTCAGATAACTCCTACAAAATCCAGCAAAAAATATTTACAAACAAAAAAGAAAAAATTAGGGCATTTATTAAATTAATGACATAGATTGTAGTCGAAGGGCTCAGCATAAACTCCCTTGAGGGGACGCGAAAGGCCGAGTGTTTAATTCCCCGCAGCTTGCTGCGAGGTAGTTGATTTTAGTATATAAAAAATAATTAATAGAGTTATGCAAAATAACACATTCTGTCATTCCGCACTTGATGCGGAATCTATAATGTGCTTAAAATATCAACAGATTCCTGCTTCCGAGACTGTGTCATAATTGATGTAGTTGCCCAATTTATTGGGCTGCTAATGATTTTGTCGACGAGCCTCATAAATGAGGCAACTACAATTGTTGTAAAAAATGGGGTTGTGACACAGTCTTTCCGCAGAAATGACGATAAAGGTAAAAAGGCTATTTTGCAGAAGTCTAAATAATTTAAAAAAAGGAGGAATAATGGGAAAAGTTTATGAAGGTAAATTAATTGCTAAAGGAATTCGTTTTGGTATTGTAGTATCCCGCTTTAATGATTTTATTACTCAAAAATTATTGGTTGGGGCGAAAGATGTTTTAATTCGTCACGATGCGGAAGATGATAAAATAGATATTGTTTGGGTTCCCGGGTCTTTTGAGATTTCTTACGCAGCCGATCTTATGGCAAAAAGCGGCAAGTATGATTCAATAATTTGTTTGGGAACAATTATTCGTGGTTCAACCCCGCATTTCAACTACATAGCTGCGGAAGCATCTAAAGCAGTTTCTCAGATTTCATTACAAACAGGCGTTCCGGTAATATTTGGGATAATTACTGCTGACACATTAGAACAGGCCATTGAGAGAGCAGGGACTAAACTGGGAAACAAAGGAGCAAGCAGTGCCTTAGCGGCAATCGAAATGGTAGATTTATTTAGGAAAATGAAAAAATAAAATCAGTTAAAATATGGGAAAAATTTAAAACGGAGTGTTTTATGGGTGTACGCAGGAAAGCAAGGGAATGTGCTTTACAAATTTTGTATTTTATGGATGTTTGTAAGATGGACAAAGACGTTGACGAAGAGGTTTCATTATTGAAGGAAAATCGTTCTCCTAAAATATTAAGGTTCGTTAATAAGTTAGTTGAGGGAACGATCGAAAACAGAGCAAAGATTGATGTTTTAATCACTAAATATGCTGAAAATTGGGAATTAGAGAGAATGGCAGCAGTTGACCGCAATATATTGCGAAGTGCTTCTTATGAAATTATTTATTTAACGGAAATCCCCATAAGTGTTATTATTAACGAAGCAGTAGAGTTAGCTAAAAAATATAGTACGGCTGAGTCCGGAAAATTTATTAATGGAATATTAGACAAGTTAAAAGAAGAAAGAATAAAAAAAAAGAAATAAAACTTTAATTAGACATTTTTCTATGAAAAAAAACATAAAAGAAAAAAAAGAAATTGAGTATTTGCGGGAAAAAATAAGAAAGCATGATTATTGTTATTATGTTTTAAATCAGCCGGAAATTAACGATACGGAGTACGATAAATTAATGTATCGGTTGAAAGATTTGGAAATTTCATATCCCCAATATGTTTCTTTCGATTCCCCCACCCAACGAGTAAGCGAACAACCTTTAACCGGTTTTAAATCAGTAAAACATCGCCTTTCTATGCTTTCGCTGGATAACACTTATTCGGCAGAAGAAATAAAGGAATGGGATAAAAGAATAAAAAAAATATTACCTGATGAAAACATAGAATATGTGGTAGAATTGAAAATCGATGGAATAGGTGTTTCTCTGGTTTATGAAGAGAGTGTTCTCTTCCAGGGAATAACCAGGGGAAATGGCGAAGTAGGCAGTGATATAACCTTAAATGTCAAGACTATTAAGTCTATACCTCTCAGGCTAAAAGGAAAGGTTCCTCGGAAGTTAGAAGTAAGGGGAGAGATTTTTATGGGACGGGTAGATTTCCTTTCTCTAAACAAGGGAAGAAAGAGAGACGGGCAGCAACTTTTTGTTAATCCCCGTAATGCTGTTGGGGGTTCATTGAAGTTACTTGATCCCCGTATTACCAGCAGGCGAAAGTTGGATTGTTTTATCCATTCGTTCGGTTTTATGGAGGGAGGAGAGAAGTTTATTAGTCATTGGCAATTTTTAAAAGAAGCCGGTAAACTTGGTTTAAAAATAAATCCTCATTTTAAGTTGTATAAGAAAATAGAAGAAGTAATAGATTCTTGTAATCAATGGGCAAAGAAGAAAAATGATTTGGATTATGAAATAGATGGCATAGTAATAAAAGTGAATTCCCTATCGAGTCAGGAGAAATTGAGTTCTACCCTCAAAAGTCCCCGCTGGGCAATTGCTTATAAATTTCCGGCCAAACAATCAATGACTACTTTAAACAGTATCAAGATCCAGGTAGGAAGAACAGGAGTACTTACCCCGGTAGCTGAGCTTGAGCCGGTGGAGTGTGGAGGCGTGACTATCAGCAGGGCAACGTTACATAATTTTGATGAAATCAAACGATTAGGGATAAGAATTAAAGATCGGGTGGTTATTGAACGCAGTGGGGAGGTAATTCCCAAAATAGTTAAAGTGATTGAAAGTGTAAGAAAGGGGAACGAGGAAGAGTTTAAAATTCCGGAAGTATGCCCTGAATGTTTGGTTAAAATAACCAGAGAGGAAGGAGAAGTTTTTTATCGGTGTATTAATCCTTTTTGTTCTGCTCAATTGGAGAGAGGATTGGTTCATTTTGCTTCCCGAAATGCAATGGATATTGAGGGAATGGGGAAGGCAGTGGTTGAGCAATTAATTCTCAATAAATTGGTGGATGATTTTGCGGATATTTATTTCTTAAAAAAGGAAGATTTATTGAAATTAGAATTGTTTAAAGAAAAGAAGGCTTCCAATCTTCTCGGAAATATTGAAAAAAGCAAACAAAAACCACTTTCCTGTTTACTTTTTGGCCTGGGCATTCATCATGTGGGAGAAAAAGGGGCTGAATTGTTGGCGAAGAGATATGGTTCGATTGATCAGTTAATAAAAACAAAAAAAGAAGATTTGGAAGGAATCTATGAGCTTGGTTCTGTTATGGCTGAATCAATCGTCAATTTTTTTCTTCAGGATTCGGTAAAAAAACTTATTGAAAAATTCAGGAAAGCAGGGTTGCTTTTAAAAGAGGAAAAAAAAGAATTAAAAACTCAAACTCTTAAAGATAAGCTATTTATCTTTACCGGAGAACTTAAAGGGTTCAGCCGGAGTGAAGCTCAAAAAACAGTTAGAGCTCTGGGAGCAACCGTCTCTTCCAGTGTAAGTAAAAGGGTATCTTTTGTCGTGGCAGGAGAAAAACCAGGTTCAAAATATGAAAAGGCAAAGAAACTAAACTTAGCCATTTTAAATGAAGATGAATTTATTCAAATGTTACAAAACAAATAAATGAAATTTTTAGTGGATTTTATGTTAGGCCGGCTTCATCGCTGGTTGTGTATTTTGGGCAATGATTGTTTGTATTTCAAGAGGGAACCTTTTTCCGGATTTAAAGGAAAAAAAGATTTAATTTATCAAAGCCTTAAAGAAAGTAGAATCATTTTAAGTAGGGATACAACCTTAAGCAGAAAAAAAGCTTTACAACTGGTACTTATTAAAAGTGATTTTTTGCCCGAACAATTAATTCAGGTGTTTGAGGTGTTTAATCTAAAGGTAGATAAAAATAAAATTTTTTCCCGTTGTACAATTTGCAATACGCTTTTAATTAAAATAGATAAGTTAAAAGTAGAAGGCAGGGTTCCTGCTTATGTTTATCAAACACAAAAAGAATTTTCACTATGTCCTTTTTGCCGAAAGATTTATTGGAAAGGAACCCACTGGAAACTGGTTGAAGAAGAATTAAAAAAAATACTTTCTTTATAAACGAAAATGTGATATAAAAGAATAGATTTTAAAGAAATATTTCAAAAGAAAAGGAGGGGAAAGTATGGTAAAAAGAATTATTGCATTTAGCATTGCAGGGGTAGTTTTATGGGGATGTATTTCGTGTGGAACACCCAAACCTAAAGAGGTGTCTTTTAAGGGAAAATGGAAGCAGGTTTTTGAGAATTGTATAATGGGAGTAAAAGACGAATATGTTACAGATGTTTTTACAGATGGGGTGCGGTTTCGAACGGAAAGTGAAAAAAGTATTCAGGTTTATGATGGGAAATATTTACATTCAAAGATGAAAGACACTTTGGAAGGATATAGTTTTCCGGTAAATACAAATGAAATTTCTCCTGAAAAAGTAAAACCGTCTAAATTCTGGTTTGTTATTCATCAAGGGAAAACCGGTCCCGGAGGAAACATCGCCGGACAGGAAACAGTGCTTTACCAGGCTAAAATGAATCGTCCGGACGGAGAGATTGCTTCTCAAGTTTGGGTAGATGCCCAAACGGGAATAGCCTTAAAATCGCTTCAAACAGTTTATTCTCATCAGGTAAGCCAGATGGTTACTCAAAACAGCCAGGAATGCCTGGAAATTAGTTATGGTTATGTTGATGATAGCCTTTTTGTTAAACCTGAATAAGATATGTTTATTTTTTTCCCCATTGGCCGTAAGGCCACACTAAGTAAGTTCCCTTATTTCACGCTTGGATTGATTTTACTTAATGTTTTGGTTTTTGTTTTAACATGGCCGGGAGAAAAAAAGTTTTTAAATGAACGGGTAAGTTTTGAGCAGTTTTCTTCTCTGGGACAGCAGATTGTGGATATTTTAATTAGTCCCAATTCGGGAATACCGAAAGAAACAAGAATATTACTGCAAAATGAAAAAAAATCTCCGGATTTTCCTTCTTCTTTAGTTAATCAAATTTTTTTATCGGTTCAAAATCAAACAATAGTAATTTCTCATCGAGCTCAATACCAGTGGAAATTATATTATCCCCACTATGTTGCTTTAAAAAAGAGTTTAGAAAAATCTTCTGAAAACCGCCATTCCGTATTTTCTAAGTATGGGTTTTCTAATCAGGGGCCGATATTTCCTAATATTTTGACTTATCAATTTTTACATGCCGGAATATTGCACATTTTTTTTAATATGTTCTTTTTATGGTTAGTTGGATGCAATATAGAGGAGCGATGGGGGCCGCCGATTTTTTTATCACTATACCTTTTGGGTGGAGTAGCAGCGGCTTTAGTGCAAAATTCTTTTTATCCGCAACACCAGGAACCTTTAATCGGAGCTTCCGGGGCAGTGGCAGCAATGATGGGAGCATTTCTCATTCGTTATGCGGCAATGAAAATCCGTATTTTCTACCTCTTATTTTTATCTATTTATCCTCGTTTTGGAACATTTGAAGTGCCGGCATGGATAGTAGCCCCATTATGGTTTTTTCAACAATTATTTATGGGTTTAATGACTATTAAATATACACCCAAAGTAGGATATTGGGCACATATAGCGGGTTTCCTTTTTGGTGTCGGAGGAGGAATTTTAATTAGAACTTTTCATATTGGTAAACAATGGGAAGATGCATATGAACAGACCCCTGATAAGCTTGAAATCAAGGCAGAAAAAGGTGTTTCTGCTTTTTTTTTGAATGATTTTCAAGAAGGCCGGAGAATTTTTAACGAAATTATTGCTGTTTGTCCGCAACACATAAAAGCGAGGGAAGGCCTTTTGCGTGTTTATGAGCGGGAAAATAATCCATCGGCCTTTTGTCAGACAGCAATAGAATTAATGAAAATAGCGGATGGGAAAGATGATATAGTCTTGATCAATGAAATTTTAGACCGGACAAAAATTGTTATCAAAAACGCGGAATTAACCGATTTTCTTTTTTTTCAGATTGCCTATTTTTATGAAAAAGCCCAACGCTGGAAAGAAGCAGTGCAGACTTATCAACATATTATTGAAAAATTTAATAAAAGTACTTATGTGCCTAAAGTATTACTTGCATTAGGCAAAATTCTTAAACAAAAGTTACATCGTAGTCAGCAAGCTAAACAATACCTGGAAAAACTTACCTGTCCTCCTTATGATCTTGAGTGGGGAACAGTAGCTAAGGAATATTTAGAAGAGTAAAAAAATAATTTTAAAATATAACATGGAATAATAGGAGGGAACCTTGAAAAAAGAAGCAGTAGAAAACCATCAGCGGTATTTAGAGCGAATAGATGTTTATAAAAATCTTGGCTATGATAATGAAAGAGAAAGGGAATTTATTATTCAGAAAGCACAACCTATAAATGGCTGCATATTAGAGGTTGGTACAGGGAAGGGGCATTTAACCCTTGCTTTAGCCAAAAAGGGCTATAGCTTTGTTAGTGTTGATATTTCTTCGGAAGAACAGGAGTTTGCTTTGCTTAACACGCAATATTTAGGGTTGGATAAGCAAGTAGATTTTAAAATAGAAGATGCCGAACATTTAAATTTTGATGATAATAGCTTTGATATAATTATTTCGGTTAATGTAGTTCACCACCTTACAAATTCATTTAAAATTATGGATGAGTGGCTCCGAATAGTTTCCCCGGGGGGTAAAATTGTATTAAGTGATTTCAGTAAGGAAGGATTGGAAATAGTTGATAAAGTTCATCTCGGTGAAGGCAAAAAACACAATGTTAGTAAAATAAGTTTAACCGATATAGATAATTATTTAACAGCTAAAAATTTCGAGATAGAAAAACACAGAAGTAAATTTCAGGAAATATCAATAATTAAATAGAGGAATAAGAATGAAAATACTGGCAATTAACGGAAGTCCTAAAAAAAATGGAAAAATAAGTACAATAGTTAAAGAAATCATAAAAGGGGCATCAGAAAAAAATAACGAATGTGAAATTTTATATTTATCTGATATTAAAAATATAAATGATTGTAAAGGTTGTATGCAGTGCCAGAAAGAAGAAAAATGTATAATAAGGGATGATATCCAAATTGTTGAAGAGGCAATAAAAAGAAATGAGGTAATAATCTTTGCTACACCGACACACTGGGGAAATATTTCAGGAATAATGCTACGAACAATAGAGCGATTATTTGGTTTTTTAATCGAAGAGAAATCGTTAGGGTTTCCTGTACCCAAAGCAGCAAAGGGGAAGAGAGCTATATTAGTTACTGCCTGCAGTACTTCCTGGCCGTTTAATTGGATGTTTAATCAATCACGAGCCTGTTTTGGTCGTTTAAAGGAAGTTTGTCGATACAGCGGCATAAAGATAATAAAAACTTTTACTTTGCCTGGAACAACAAGGATGAAGGAAATACCGCAAAAATATTTAGTTAGAGCTTTTCTGCTCGGAACAAAAATTAAATAAAAATATTTTTATTTTTTTCTTGACAAATGATATGAATTTAGTATCATTGACATAAAGGAGATAAACATGAAGTTGATTACCAGGGATACGGACTATGCAGTCAGGGCACTTTGTTTTATTGCCGGGAGCAAAAAAAACAGGGTATCGGTTGGGGAACTGGTAAAAACATTAAAAATACCTATGCCCTTTTTAAGAAAGTTACTTCAAATTTTAAACAAGAAAAAACTACTCAAGTCATATAAAGGACAGGGTGGTGGTTTTGCCTTAGCTAAGCCGCATGATAAAATACTTCTGACCGATTTGATGAAAATTTTTCAAGGGTCATTAAAACTAAATGAATGTGTTTTTAAAAAACAAGTTTGTCCAAACATTAAAACCTGTAAACTCAAAAAGAAAATTGACAAAATAGAAAAATATGTTATTTCCGAATTGAAAGCCATTACCTTAGCATGTTTATCGGAAAAATAAAGATAAAAGAGGATATAAATGAATACAATCAGGATAGCATTTTTCGATACCAAACCCTATGACCGGGAATTTTTTGAGCAGGCAAACAGTCAATATGATTTTGATATAAAATATTTCAAAAATCATTTAAACAAAGATACTTCCTACCTGGTGCAGGGATTTAATGCCGTATGTGCATTTGTTAACGATACTGTTGACAAAGATGTTATAAATATACTAAAACAAGAAGGTGTTAAATTAATTGCTTTGCGTTGTGCCGGGTACAATAATGTTGATTTAAGAGCGGCATATGAAAACATTAATATTGTGCGTGTGCCGGAATATTCTCCTTATGCCGTTAGTGAACATGCCGTTGCCTTGATGCTCGGATTAAACCGGAAAATTTACAGGGCTTATTATCGTACACGGGATAATAATTTCAGTATCAACGGATTACTTGGTTTTGATATGCACGGCAAAACAGCCGGTGTTATCGGAACGGGGAAAATAGGAAAATGTCTAATTTCTATTCTTAAAGGATTTGGGATGAATATCATTTGTTTTGATCTCTACCCTGATCAGTCCTATGCTAAGAATGCGGGGGTTACTTATGTTTCTCTTGCTCAGCTTTATGAAAAAGCAGATATTATTTCCTTGCACTGTCCTTTAACCCCTCAGACCCGGTATATGATTAACGAAGAGAGTATTTCCAGCATGAAAGACGGGGTAATGATTATCAATACGGGCAGAGGAAAATTGATTAAGACACAGGCTTTGATAGAAGGCCTTAAAAGCAGGAAGATTGGGGGAGCGGGGCTTGATGTATATGAGGAAGAAAGCAATTATTTTTTCGAGGACTTTTCGTCTTCAATGATTGGGGATGATACATTAGCACGGCTCCTGACTTTTCCCAATGTACTTATTACTTCCCATCAGGGTTTTTTTACCAAAGAGGCGTTGACTAATATTGCCCGGACAACGTTGGATAATGTTGTTGAATTTTTTAACGGCGGATATTTAAAAAATGAGATTTGTTATCATTGCGGAAAAACCTGTATAAAAAAAGAAAAAAAACGTTGTTTTAATTAAAATTATAACAGAGAAGGTAATGTCAAAAATTAGATGAGTGTGCCGAGAAAAGCGTATCAGTTCTTGTTG
>CBDUZB010000055.1:0-9577 GCA_965371605.1 uncultured bacterium | reverse complement strand
TTTGCCGGATCCGGTAGGAGAAACACTGGGAGAAATAATAAGGCATAATGGTTTGCGGATAGAAAAAATTCGGGTTCCTTTGGGAGTGATTGGAATGATTTATGAGTCACGCCCTAATGTTACCTGTGATGCAACAGGGTTATGTTTAAAAGCAGGAAATGCTGTTTTATTGAGAGGAGGAAGCCTTTCTTTTAATTCCAATTCGCTCTTAGTTGAAATAATGATAGGGGCGGCTTTACCCAAAGGGTTGCCGGAGGGAAGTATTCAGTTTATAGGAACTACTGACCGGGAGGCAATAGGGGAATTAATTTGTTTAGATGAGTTTATTGATGTGATTATTCCTCGTGGAGGAGAAGAAATGATTAAAAATATTAAAGACAATGCGACTGTTCCGTTAATTACCCATGGCAAGGGGCTCTGTCATACTTATGTGGATAAAGAGGCAAACTTGGAACGGGCACAAAAAATTTGTTTTAATGCCAAGGTTCAAAGGCCGGGAGTATGTAATGCCATGGAAACGTTATTGTTTCATAAAGAGATAGCGAAGGATTTTCTTCCTAAAATGATAAAAATTTTTGAGGAAGCGGGTGTCGAATTGAGAGGATGTACAAAAACAAAAATTATTGTTCCTTCCTTGAAAGAGGCTGTGGCTGAAGATTGGGAGACAGAATATTTATCCTTAATTCTATCCATAAAAATCGTAGATAGTTTAAAGGAGGCAATAGAACATATAAATCAATATGGGTCACAACATTCGGATGCAATAATTACTGAAAGTAAAGAAAGAGCGGAACAATTTTTATCCTGGGTTGATTCTGCCAGCGTTTACTGGAATGCCTCTACGCGATTTAGTGATGGGGAGGAATTTGGATTGGGTGCGGAGATAGGAATTTCTACGCAAAAATTGCATGCGCGCGGGCCAATGGGGTTAAAGGAATTAACCAGTTATAAATTTTTAATTTATGGAAACGGGCAAATAAGAACGTAAAAAATAGAAGAGAATAACATATTGAAAAAAGTAAGAGGTTAAAAGATGCGGATTGGGTTATTAGGAGGAACTTTTAATCCTATTCATTTTGGGCATTTGGGTTTAGCTGAAGAATGCCGGAAAAAAGGAGACTTAAAAAAGATAATATTTATTCCCTCGTTAATTCCTCCTCATAAAGGACAGGAAATTGCCGGGGCGAAACATAGATATGATATGGTAAAAAGGGCAATCCGGGGCAATAAAGATTTGGTTGTCTCCAGAGTTGAATTGGATAGAAAAGAAATATCTTTTACTTACAAAACAATCCAATATTTTAAAAAAAAATATAGTCGAAGCCAGGTCTATTTTATCTTAGGACTAGATAGTGTGTTGGAAATTCATAAGTGGAAAAAGAAAAACAAAATTTTAGAGTTTTGTCCATTTATAGTAGTAACCCGTCCGGGCTACCAAATACAAAAAATTCCTTTTGCAATTAGAAAAAAAGTAAAAATAATAAAGATTCCTAAAATTAATATTTCTTCTTCTCTGGTGAGGGAAAGAATAAAAGCAGGAAAAGCGATTAAAGATTTGGTGCCTTTATCAGTAGAAAAATATATAAATAAATATAATTTGTATCAATAAATATAATGAGAGAAACTTTTTTAAAAATAAATAATAAAAGATTGTTTTTTCCGGGAAGTATTTTGTTTTTGATAATTTGTTCTTTATTATTGAACGGACAAAGCAAAATAGTGAAAAATATTCGCAGAGGAGAGCGAATAAATTTACTTCTGCTGGAATGTAATCCCGAAAAACAGTCTGAATATTCCGGGACCATTTTATTGTTGAGTTATCATCCGGAAGGACATTTTTTGGACGTATTAACTATCCCTTCTGCCGCGAAGATCAAAATATCTTCTTCAAAAAGAGGTAAACTGGGGACCATTTATTCAACTATTTGCCGGGATGGAAAAAACAGAAAAGAAGCAGTCCTGGCCCTGAAAAAAAAAGTCGAAGAAATTTTAGAAATAACAATTCCTTTTTATATTCAGATAGAAACTGAGGAATTCATAAGGGTAATTGATTTATTCGGAGGAATAAAAAGGGTAGGAAAAAAGCAGGGTATTTTAGGAGGAAAAGAATTTCTGGAAGATTTTTATCAGGGAGAAGAAGGAGGTTATAGGAGATTAATTCGCCAGCAAAACCTGCTAAAAGAAGTGCTCAAAAAATTCGAATGGTCTCTGCATCTGTTTAAGATTCCACAATTAATAAAAGAAAATGCGGTTTCCAATCTTACTTTAGGTGATATCCTGGCAATGTGTTATGAAATAAAAAAATTTCCCCGGGAAAATATACGTTTTCAAAATTTACCGGGAAGGGTGAGGGAAAAGAAGCCATATTATTGGATAGTGGATAAAGAAAAAGTGGGACAAATAGTAGAATTAATGTTTTCTTTTGGGAATAGAAAAAAAAAGGATGGGGAAATAATTCCGGCAATAGCCGTATGGAATGCTGCCGGGATTAAAGGGCTGGCCCAGGAGATGAGAAATAAGTTTAAATCCGCAGAAGTGGATGTCGTTCGTTGGGGGAATTATGCAACAAGGGAAGAATGTACTGTCGTTATTGATAGGGCAGGAAATTTTTCTCTGGCAGGGAAGATAGCTAAAAAAATAAACTGTGATAAAATAATATCTCAAAAAGAGGAGTTTCCTTTAGAAGATATTTCAGTAATTATTGGGGAAGATTTTAATCAACTAAGGATGGATGGGCATAAATGAACTGTCCCCGATTTTCTTCGAGGGAGTTTTTGTCAATGGAACGGAAAAAACTCTAAGTTTCATTGAATAAAAAAATTAAATAACACGCTGGTCTTTCGTAGTGTATAATTCGGAATAAAACGGCGAAAAAAGGAGAAAAAAGTGGATTTTAGAAAAATAGCAGTCAAATGTGCAAAAATGGCTGAAGAAAAGAAGGCATTGGATGTAGTGATTTTAGATGTCGGGAAACTAACCCCTTATTTTGATTATTTGGTTATTTGTAGTGGACGGTCAACAATTCAGGTAAAGGCAATAAGCGAAGAAATCGAAATGTCTCTTAAAAAAGAAAAAATATATAATTTACATCGGGAAGGAGAAAAGTTTGCTCATTGGATACTAATGGACTATGGGGGAGTGGTTGTTCATGTTTTTCATGAAGAACAAAGAAATTTTTATAATCTGGAAAAAATTTGGGGAGAAGGAATAAAAATAAAAATATTGAAAACAAAAACAGATAAAAAAGGGAAAACCAGTGTTAAAAAAAGAGATTGAAACAATAATAAATAAAGCCATAAAACAATGGATAGAAAAAGAACAGGTAAAGATAAAAAATATTCCTGGTTTTTATATTGAATCCACTCCTCCTAATATTGACGGAGATTTTTCCTGTAATGTTGCTTTGGTAATGGCGAAAAAGGTAAAGCTCTCTCCTTATACAGTAGCTCAGAAAATTACAACAGTTATTGATACGACAAATATTTGTAGTAAAGTGGAGATAGCCGGAGCGGGATTTATTAATTTTTTTATTTCTCCCGGAAGGTTTTATGAAGAATTAGAAATAATTTGTAAACAAGGAAAAATGTATGGGCAAGAAAACATAGGGAAACAAGAATCTGTTCAGATTGAGTTTGTTTCCGCTAATCCTACAGGGCCTTTACATATAGGGCATGGCCGCGGGGCAGCGATAGGGGATGCTCTGGCTAATATTTTGACTTTTATAGGATATAAAGTCGAAAAAGAATATTATGTGAATAACAGAGGAAAACAAATTGAAGTATTGGGGTGTTCTGTAATGTTGCAGTATGATAAAATTTCAGGGCATCAACTTGACCGGAAGGAAAAAAAATACCTTGAAGAAAAGAAATCAGAAGATATTTATAAAGGGAAATACATTGAAGAAATTGCCCGCAAGATTTTTAATGATAAAAAATATAACAAAATAGAAGGAGGACGGGAGACAGGGCACTGGTTTTTTGAAAAAGCGGCAATAGAAATAATTCAAGGTTGGATAGAGCAAGTACTTAAGGATTTAGGGGTAAAATTTAATACCTGGTTTCAGGAATCAAAACTCTATGAAAAAAAAGGAAGACAAACCCGGATAGATAAAGTAATAACCCTTTTAAAAAAGAAGGGATATGTTTATGACAAGGAGGGCGCAGTTTGGTTTGCTTCTTCTAAATTAGGTGATGAAAAAGATCGTGTGGTAATCAGGAAAAATAACGAACCGACCTATTTAGCTTCCGACATAGCTTATCATTATGATAAATTTGTGCAAAGAAAATTTAAGAAAGTAATTAATATCTGGGGAGCGGATCATCATGGATATGTTGATAGGTTGAAAGGAGTGATTACTGCTTTAGGTTATAATTCCCAGGATCTTAAAGTTATTTTATACCAATTGGTTAGTTTATCCCGGGGAGGAAAACAAATTCCTATGTCCACGCGTAAAGGAGAATTTGTTACCTTGCGAGAAGTGATAAATGAAGTGGGGCCTGATGTTTGCCGGTTTTTCTTTTTAATGCGGGGGGCGAATAGTTCATTGGAGTTTGATTTAGAGGTAGCCAAGAAACAGTCTCCGGAAAATCCTGTATATTATATTCAATATGCACATGCCAGAATTTGCAGTATATTTAAAGAAGCGGAAAAAAGGAATTATTCCTGCCGAAAGAAAAATATTCAACTTGAATTATTAAAAGAACCGGAAGAATTAGAATTAATGAAAAAATTAGCTTCTTATCCGGATATAATACAACTTTGTGCCCGCAAACTGGAACCACACCACATAGTGATTTATTTACAGGATGTAGCCAAGAATTTTCATAGTTACTATAATAAATTTCGTGTTTTATCCGATGATATTGCGTTAAGCCAGGCAAGGCTTAAATTAGTAAAAGGAATAAAAAATATCATCAGTAATGGCCTTAATTTGCTGGGTGTTAGTGTTCCGGAAAAAATGTAGGGAAATAAGATGGCGGGTGTTATTTATTAGTAAGGGGAAAAAATGTTTTTTGATTTTCCGGTGGACATAATTGTTAAGGGCTATCAATTACTGGTAGATTTTTATGTCGATTTTCGCCTAATACAGCACTTCCTTTTATTTATTATTTTACTCTATTGGTTTACTCATCCGCATACTCAGGGAAAACGATTTCTTTGTGGATATTTGTCTTTTACTTTTTTGGGTTTAACCGGAGCAATGATCCATACAGTAGAATTACTCGGAGAGGCTAATTACGAAGTAAGTTTTTATCTGAGAGGTGTAGAGTTTCTGTTGTTTGTTTTATTTTTAATTATGTTAATAGATGGAGTGAGAGGAAAAAGTCTATTACAGTTACCGGGAGGATTTTTTCGTTGGTTCGGGTTGGTGCCAATAATAATTATTTTTTGGTATATTGACCGGGGTAAATGCCCGGGAGGGTATATCTTTATTTTTTTTGAAAGGATATTTTTTTCCCTTTGTATTGCGACACTCGTAGAAGCCTTGAAAAGCGGAGGAGATTATAGATTACCAACGAAAATGTGGAGATGGTGGGTGGTTATTCCTTTGAGTGTTGGAATTTGTTATCCGGGATATTCAACCGGGGGATTAAAAACAATTATTTTTTCTCCATATGGACTTTTACCCGTGCCGACTTTATTGGTAGCTGTTTCTTTAGCAACATTGGCTAAAAAAATAAACACACTTACCCGGTGGATGATAACCCTGGCCGGGTTTTATTTTGGGCTGGTAGGCTGGGTAAAATTAAAAAATGGGTGGGATGTTGTTTTAGTAATTACTTGTATATATTCCTTTCTTTTGTTGGTGTTACCGAAATTAACGAATGAAAGAAACAAATAATCAATCAAGGTGAAATTTACTTACCAAAACTACTAATTCTCCTTTCAGTGATCTGTCTTTGATTTTTTCTATAACCTCATCTATTTTCCCTCTGATTATTTCTTCGAATTTTTTAGTTAATTCCCGGGCTAAGACTATTTGTACTTGTCCGATTTCTTCCCGGACTATTTCCAGTGTTTTGTTTATGCGATAACAGGATTCATAAAAAATTAAAGTTTTTTCACAAAGAGATGCTTTGCTTAATTCTTTCTTAATTTTCCCTTTTTTTCTGGGTAAAAACCCTAAAAAGAGAAACCCGTTAGTTGGTAATCCGGAAAGGGTGAGAGCGCAAATTAATGCCGATGGGCCGGGAAGAGCGGTTACTTTAATTTTCCGGGTAATAGCTTCTTTGATGATGAAGGTTCCGGGATCGGATATTCCCGGGGTTCCACAGTCGGAAACCAGTGCAATATTTTTACCTTCTGTTAAAAATTTAATTAAAGAATTTGTTTTGTTTTTGTGGGTATGCTGATGATAACTGGTTAAAGGGACATGAATATCGTAGTGACTTAATAATTTTCTGGTGTGACGGGTGTCTTCTGCTGCAATTAAGTTTACTTCTTTTAGAATGCGCAGGGCGCGCAGGGTAATATCCTCTAAATTACCGATAGGAGTGGCTATTATATAAAGAGTACCGAAAGAAACGGAACCATTCATTGTTTTTCCTTGATTTCAAAAAGATTTTTTTGCCGAAAAATTAATATTCATATTTTATCCAGTTAAGGGGATTTACTGTGATTCCATTAACATATAAGCCCCAGTGGAGATGAGCTCCTGTAGACAAACCGGTGGAGCCGACTTTTCCAATCAGTTCTCCTTTTTTCACCATGTCACCCGAACGGACGAGTGTCGAAGAAAGATGCATATAAACAGTTTGTATTCCTTCTCCATGATCCAATAAAACTAATTTTCCCTGAAGGGAAAAAGCTTTTGCGAGAACGACTATTCCCTTATTTGAAGCGTAAACGGGGGTTCCTCTGGGGGCGCCAAAATCGACCCCTTTATGTTGATTCCAGGGAATAGTTTTGTTTATTGTTCGGTAAGTTCCATACCAGTCGGTAATTCTTCCTTTTACCGGCTGAATAAATTTTCCTTGCCATAAGGGAAAAGTAATTTTGCTTTTCAAATAGGAATGAAATTTTTTTTCCTGAGGGTCCTTTTTTGGAAGGAAAAGTAATCTGCTTTTTTTACGCCTGAGTTTGAGATCAATTCGACGAAATATTCCCGGGCGTATTTCGAGTTCTTTACTCCAGAGGAGTGTTTTCTTTTTCTTATTTAAGCGAAACAGATTAATTGTATGTTTTCCGGGGACGAATTGACAGGAAAGAGGAATAATACAGCACTGATTTTTTTGTCTTATTGGATAAAAATGATATTCTTTTTTGTTAAAGTCTGCTATGAATTTTTTAGAGGGGGATGTTTTGGTAATAGTTATTTTTAAAGTGTCACCGCATTTAGGGTTGTAGGGAAAAAGGGAAACATTTTTTGTGTTCCAGGAGCAAAAGAGTAAAAAACAAAGCATCAAAAGGGATTTTCTAAAACGCATAAATTCCTCAATGAAAAGTTAAATAAATTTATATATGGAGTGCATTGTTTGTAACAATGCATCTATGGATATGGATAATGTACTCCAAAAACTATCTTTATAATTAGACGATATAATAAATATATGAACAAACAAAATTTATTTCCCAATACAAAAGGTAGAAAAAATTTTTTCCAGAAGATCGGTAGATGCATTTTTCCCGGTCAATTCACCCAGGGAATTTAAGGCATTTCGTAAATCCATACTGATAAATTCTTCGGATTGTCCCTGGGTAAGAGAATCCCTGGCTAATTTTAAGGACTTTTCTGTTTGTTGGAGAATATTTTTATGACGTATGTTGGTAACGAAGGGTTTTTCTCCTGCAGCAATATCCCCTTTGATATATAAAGAATATATAAGTTCCTGAAGTTCTTTTATTCCGGCTATTCGGGTAGCGGAAGTTTTTATGAACAAGGGGGAAAAAGAGAATAATTTTTTTATTTTTTCTTCAATGAGTTTTTGTTTTAAATCGCTCTTATTTAGAATAACAAGAATTTTTTTGTCCCGCGAATGTCGCGATAATTCAGATATAATTGAAAGGTCTTCTTTAGTTAGATTTTGCGAGGAATCCAGAACAAACAGGGCTAAATCAGCAGAAGAAAGTGATTTTTTGCTTTGCTCGATACTTTTTTCTTCAATATCATTTTGTACGGAAGTCTTTATTCCGGCGGTATCGGTAATTGTCACTAATAATCCGGAGATATTTATTTCTTTTTCGATAAGGTCTCTCGTTGTTCCGGGCGTAGAAGAAACTATCACCCGTTCATTTTGGAGAATGGCATTTAATAAAGAAGATTTTCCTACATTGGGTTTTCCTATAAGTGTCGCTTTTAACCCGTTGCTCAAAATTTCTCCGGCAGAACTGGTATTGATTAAATCCTTAATTTGAGTTAAAACAGAATCTAATTTTTTTAACATTTCTCCGGTGTCGATTTGGGGAATATCTTCGTCCGTAAAATCTAAAGTTGCTTCTAAATGTGAGACTAAATCAAATATTTTCTGCCAGAGAGGATTTATTCTAATAGATAAATTGCCCTGTAATTGTTTTATTGCAGAGGAAAGGGCAAGGTCGGTTTTTGCCCGGATAATGTCACATACTGCTTCTGCTTGAATCAAGTCTATTCGGCCGCTAAGAAATGCCCTTTTGGTAAACTCTCCCGGCTGGGCTAAACGTAAACCCTTTTTTAAGCAGGCCTCTAATATTTTTTTTAACGGGATAGTTCCCCCGTGGCAGGAAATTTCAACAATATCTTCTCCTGTATAAGTGTGCGGGGCACGCATTATTGTAACCAGAGTCTGATCTATCGCTTCTCCTTTTCTTTTTTGGTCGGGATAAATATATCCATAATGAACAGTGTGGCTGGGAACAGTAGAAAGCGATTTTCCCTTGCACGATTTAAAGATTTCTTCGACTCGGGAAATTACATTTTTTCCGCTTAAACGAACAATTCCGATTCCTCCTTCTCCCGGAGGGGTGGAAATAGCAGCAATGGCATCAGTAAACATAAAACTATCCTTATTTGAAATTTGGGCAATAAATGATTAATACTTTTGAAACAAGCTTAAATTGTGTTATTTTTTTAAGCTAATTATAATTCTGCGATGAGATCCTTCTCCTTTTGATGCAGTTTGGACAAAGGGATCCGATTGAAGGGCTAAATGAATTATTTTTCTTTCCTGGGGAGGCAAAGGGTCTAACATTATTGCTTTCTTTGTTTCTTTTACTTTGTCGGCAGAATTTTTAGCTAAAGTCATCAATTTTTCTTTCTGGCACTTACGATAATTTTCTGTATCCAAAATAATGTTTTGTCGATATGTTTTTGCTACAATTAAATTAAGTAAAAGTTGCAGAGAATCCAGGGGGGGAGGGTTTTTCTCTATTAAAAGGGCACTGTCGGAGGTTTTTATATTTAAAACCAATTGTTCCTCCTGCCGGAAAGATTCCACTTTGTTATCAATACCCATAAGGCATAAAATTTCCTCCAAAATTTTTTTTGCTTGCGTCTCGGAAACGGGCGATATATCATTCGGTGGATGTTGTACAGATGGGTTTTTATTGGAAATCTTTACCTTAGCGGGACTGCCCCACAATAATCCAAACAAACCTGCTT
>CBDUZB010000054.1:0-9990 GCA_965371605.1 uncultured bacterium | reverse complement strand
TTAAAAAATTATAGCAAATAAAATATTTCTTTTTATTCTTCTTTTTTTTCCTTTGATAAAGTGTTATCAAAAAATTCTTTTTCTATTTCCTTTTTCTTTACCTGGAGATACTCATCTATTTTACCGGTAATTCCCTCCAGTGACTCTATTTTTTCCAGCCTGTTTTCAATTTTTCCTAATTCATCCAGAATTAATTTGACAGCATCCGCTACCGGATCGGGTAATTTCCCATGCTCCAAATCCAGTTTAAACATCTTCTCATGCTCCACAATCCTCCCCGGCACACCAATTACCGTAGTTTGTGCAGGAACATCTCTGATAACTACCGACCCTGCTCCGATTTTCGCCCCTTTTCCAATGGTTATCGGCCCCAAAAGAATTGCCCCGGCACCAACGACTACATCTTCATAAAGGGTAGGATGCCTTTTCCCTTTTTCTAAAGAAGTCCCTCCCAAAACCACCCCCTGATAAAGTAAACAACTATCCTCTATTCGCGCAGTTTCTCCTATGACTACTCCCATCCCGTGGTCAATAAAAAACTTTCTGCCAATTTCCGCTCCGGGATGAATTTCAATCCCTGTAATAAACCGACTAAAATGAGAAATACACCGGGCAAAAAGCATCATCCTTAATTTATAAAACAAGTGTGCTATTCGATGCAGCCATAAAGCATGTAAACCCGGATAACAAAAAAGAACCTCTAAGAATCCTTTAGCCGCCGGATCCTTAGCAAAAACAGTTTTTACATCTTCAAAGTATCTAAACATAACACACCTTTATACTCTTTTTGGTGGCAAATTTACTTCGCCTCTGCTAATGAAGAATCGGATAATAGTCCTCCGTTATCAGAACATATAAATTGTAATTCGTATAATTTCCTGTACAACCCGCCCTTCTTAATAAGTTCTTCATGGTTTCCTTCCTGAACGATTTTACCCTTATCCATTACTACAATTTTATCCGCTTTTCTAATAGTAGATAAACGGTGAGCAATCACTAAAACCGTTCTATTTTGCATTAAATGCTCCAGGGCTTCCTGAACTAATAATTCCGACTCCGTATCCAGGGAAGAAGTAGCTTCATCTAAAACCAGAATAGAAGGGTTTCTTAAAATAGCCCGGGCAATAGCAATTCTTTGCTTTTGGCCTCCGGATAATCTAACCCCCATTTCACCAATAACAGTATCATATCCTTTAGGCGTCTGAGTAATAAAGTCATGTGATTCCGCCATTTTAGCCGCACGAATTATTTCCTCTTCCGAAGCATCCATATTTCCATAAGCAATATTATTTTTCAGGGTATCATTAAATAAAATCGTCTCCTGAGTAACAATTCCTACTATTTTACGTAATGAACTTAAAGTAAAATTTTTTATATTATCCCCGTCTACAAAAATATTTCCGGCATCAGTATCGTAAAAGCGGAGTAATAAATTAATTATGCTTGTTTTTCCCGCACCCGAAGGGCCGACAAAAGCTACAATCTGCCCTTTCTTTACACTAAAATTTATATTTCTTAAAACATATCCTGCTGAAGAATTATAACAAAAAGACAAATCTTTATAAACAATTTCTTTTCCAAAAGAGGTCAAAGGATATGCATCCTCTTTTTCTATTACTGTTGTTTTTGTATCTAAAATTTGGAATATTCTTTCGGCAGCAGCCATTGCCTGCTGAATTTTATTATTCGTTTTAGAAAAATTCTTTACAGGATTATAAGTGGCAAATGCCGCTCCGAGAAAAGCAAAAAAAGCCCCGGCGGTCCATAACCCGCTAATAACATCACTACCACCATACCAAATAATAAAAGAAATTCCCATTGCTCCCAAAAGTTCCATCACCGGAGGAGCTAATGCCTCCACTCGCATTGAACGCATTATTATATTAAAAAAATTACGATTTTCCTGTGCAAATTTTTTAATTTCATATTTTTCCATACTAAAAGCTTTGACTATTTTTACCCCGGTAACCGTTTCCTGTAATATAGCATAAATATCCCCCATTTTATTTTGTCCTTGCCTGCCAACTCTGCGTAATTTCCGGCCAAAATTCACAATAGGAATACTGGTTAACGGAAAAAGAAAAATAGAAATCAAGGCAAATTTCCAATGAAGATAAAAAAGCAACCCGGTTAAAAAGATAACAGTAAATCCATCCCTGATAATAACAGCCGGAACCCTGGCTATTGCTTCACGTACTGCATATATATCATTGGTTAAACGGGACATTATTTCACCTGTGGAATTTTTACTGTAAAAGTCTAAAGAAAGCCTTTGCAACTGTTCATAAAGCTGATTGCGTATATTCAAAACTACTTTTTGCCCGATATAACCCATCAGATAAGTTTGTCCATAAGAAAATATCCCTTTAATAATATAAACTAAAGGGATAATCAAACAAATCCATAATAACATTTTTGTGTTTTTTCCAATCAAAATTTTATCGACTACATCTTTAATAATATACATAGAAAGAGCAGTTAAGGCAGCCACAAATACCATACAAATTATAGACTCTACAAATCTACGTTTATAGGGTTTAACATAACTAAACAAACGTCTATACATTTATTCTCCCGCCTGTACTAACAATTTTCGTATTTCTTCCGCAGCTCTGTGGGAAGCTCCCTGTTTTCCCAGTTTTTCCTTTACTATATGCAGCTTTCCCCTAATTTCCAACAAGGTTTGTGGAGATTTTAACCAGCTTAATGCTTCTTGGGCAATATCTTCTGATTTTATCTCATCCTGAATAAATTCAGGAACGATTTTTTCTCCGGCAATTATATTTACCAAACCAATAAAAGGAACCTTTATCAATCTTTTTGCCAAAAAATAAGACACACGGGAAACCCTATACATAATAATCATTGGCACACCCAAACAGGCATTTTCCAAAGTTGCCGTCCCGGAAGCTACTAATGCTAAATCCATTATCTTTCTGATATTATAATCTTTATCCCGGACAATTTGAAATCTATCCTCAGGAATTTTAAATTTATTAATATAATCCCGGGATATATTTCCCGATAAAGGAAAAACAAACTGTGCCTGGGGAATCCGGGAAATTATTGCTTTACTTATCTTTAACATTTCCGGCAATAAATAATCAATTTCCTGTTTGCGGCTACCCGGCATAATCCCGATAATAGGATTTTCTTCTTTTAATCCCAGTAAACTACATGTTTGATTTTTATTCTTATCAGGATTTATTGCATCTAACATTGGGTGTCCAACAAAAGAAACATCGACTTTTTCCCGTTTATACATCCGCTCCTCGAAAGAGAAAAAAACCAACATTTTTTTAACCAGCCGGGATACTTTTTTTATCCTATTTTTTCCCCATGCCCATACTTGCGGAGAAACATAATAAACCACAGGTATACCCATTTTTTTTGCTACATTCGCCACTCTTAAATTAAATCCCGGAGCATCAATCAGCACTATTGCATCGGGTTTTTCTTTTTTAAGAAAAAGTTTAACCCGATTAAAAACTCTCCAAAAATCACCAATTTTCTTTAGCACTTCAAAAAAACCTATTACGGTCAAATCTACTAAATTATATAAAAAATTAATTTTCTCAGCTTGCATTTCCCGCCCCCCAAACACATATATTTCAAGCTGAGGAAGAATTTGCTTTAAATTGCGAATTAAATTTGCTCCATGCGTATCACCGGAAGGATCTCCCGCAATGATAAGTATTTTTTTAGACATTATTTTTGTACCCTTTTAATTTTCTCAAAATCTCCAAACCCACCTCTAAAGCATTTTTCCCGTGTTCTCCGGAAACAAGCGGTTTCCTTCCTTCCCTAACGCAACTAACAAATTCTTTAAGTTCTGCTTGCAGGGGCTCTCCGGAAAACAATTTTGGTTTAATTATTTCTATATCCGACATAGACTTTACCGGAGAAGAAGACTTTTTCTTTTTATAAATTTTCAAACTTTGCTTTGCGTAATCCAGAGAAATATAAGCATTTTCTTGAAATATACGAATCTTCCTCATTGTTTCTAAAGTAACCCTGCTGGCAGTAACATTCGCTACACATCCATTTTCAAAATTAAGATGAGCAGTAGCAATATCTTCTTTGTCAGTTAAAATATCTGCTCCTACAGCATCAATATTAATTACCGGAGAATTTACCAAAAAAAGAATAATATCGATATCGTGAATCATTAAATCCAGAACTACTCCCACCTCACTGGCCCGGGGATTAAAAGGGCCCAGTCTATAACTTTCTATAAAACGGGGATTATTTACATATTTTTGAGCTTCATCAACAGCAGGATTAAATCGTTCAACATGTCCTACCTGTAAAATACAATTTTTTTCTTTAGCAATTTGAAGTAATTCTTCCGCTTCTTCCAAAGAATTGGTAATTGGCTTTTCTATTAAAGTATGTACCCCTTTTTTTAAAAATTCTTTTCCTATTTTATGATGTGATTTAGTCGGAACAGCAATACTTACCGCTTCTATTTTAGAGGAAAGCTCATCCGTTGAACTAAAAACCGGCACTTTATATTCTTTGGAAATCTTTAAAGCAGCTTTCTCATCCACATCCACTATTCCTACTAATTCCACACCGTCCATTTTACTATAAATACGTGCATGATGCCGTCCCAAATATCCTACCCCAACTACACCCATTTTTATTTTTTCCACTTTTTTCTCCCTGTCTTAATCAACCTTACACAAACTGTGTCACAAATCAAGTTTTTGAGGTAATTATAGTTGCCTCATTTATGAGGCATCATTATTATCCGTTCTGCCCAATAAATTGGGCAACTACGTTAGGAATCTATTCTTTATTTTTTGTCTTTTGCTATTCGCCATTTACTGTTTGCCATTAGCGGTCTGTTGTCTTTGTCTTTGTTTCGTCCTTCGTCCTTCGTCTTTCGTTTGTTGTCTGTTGTCTTTATCCGTAATCTATGGACTATCGACTGTGGACTATGGACTGTTGTTTGTTTTTAACTTATAACTGTAGTTTCTGTGCCTGTCTTTACTCTTTCTTTTGCTATTTACTACTTGCCATTCGCAATCTGTTGTCTGTTGTCTATTGTCTATTGTCTTTGTCTTTGTCTTTGTCTTTGTCTTTGTTTCGTCCTTCGTCCCTCATCTCTCGTCTTTCGTTTGTTGTCTGTTGTCTTTATCTATGGACTATGGACTATGGACTATTTTCTGTCTTTATCTTTCTATATTAAATTACCACAATACTTATATTAGCTTTATCGGCTAAAGAAACAACTTCTTCTCTATCAAAAATTAAAGTTTTATTTTCTTCAATAGCCAGAACAGACGCCTTCGCTTCAATCAAAACATCTACTGTCTTTCTCCCGATTACCGGCACGTCAAAACGCATGTCCTGCTCTGGTTTAGACACCTTCACGACCACCACTCCTTCTCTGCCTAATTGACTCCCCCGAAAAATACATTCATTCGTTCCTTCTAAAGCTTCTACGGCTAAAACACATCTATTTTTAACTATTACCGTCTGGCCAATATCCAACCCTGCAATTTTTTTTGCAATTTCAAAGCCAAACTTAATATCCTTTTTTTCTTCTCCTGTAGGATGACTTTTTGTAAGAACTCCTTTTTTAGGAAGAAGAGAAGATAAAAAAAGGGTAGAATTAAGTAATTTAATTCCTTCTCTTTCCAATTCCTGCGCCACTGCCCCCAAAATCGAATCGGTTTTTTTATTCTTTATTTCTCCCAACAACTTAATTGCCTGAAAATCTAATTTTATTTCAGTAAACAACCGCGTATGTTTTACTTGTCCGGCCATTACAGCTTCTTTTACGTTTTCTTCCTTCAAAGTTTTTATCAATTTACTTAGGTTCCCAATATTAATCCAAAAAACCTTATCCCCTACTTCCTCTATTTTCTTATCCGCTTCCCCTTTTAACGCAATAATTATTAATTCTTTCCCCCCCTTTTTCGCCTCCCGGGCAAAAATAAAAGGAAATTTACCATTACCGGCAATAATCCCGAGCTTATTCATTACTTACATATTCCTCTTTTAGATTCTTTCACAAACTTAATAAAATATTTCACTTCGTCACTAAGATTTGTTTCATTTTGAAGCATTTCCAATGCCTGTGTAGTATTAAACTTAGAATGAAAAAAAACTTTATAAATTCTTTTCAATTCCGTTCTTCCCTCGGAAGGAATATCCCCTCTTCGCAAACCTATAGTATTTAATCCAAACAACTTAATCGGGTTTCCTACGGCTTTACAATAAGGTGGAATATCTTTATTTACACGCGATGCTCCCCCTACAATTGACATTAAACCTACACGAACAAACTGATGCATTGCGGTAATCCCTCCAATAACAACTCTGTCTTCAATTACTACATGCCCGGCTAAAGTAACTACATTAGCCAATATTACCCTATTGCCGACAATGCAATCATGGGCAATATGGACATAAGCCATTAATAAGCAATTATCTCCGATTCTTGTCTCCCCCGTAGAAACAGTTCCTTTATTAACGGTGACATATTCCCGAATGACCGTATTATTTCCTATTATAACCCTGGTGTCTTCCCCCCCATATTTCAAATCCTGAGGAATACTCCCGATAACCGCTCCCGTATAAACAGCACAATTTTCTCCTATCTGTGTATCCCCCTCAACTACAACCCTTTGTCCGATAACAGTGTCTTTGCCAATTTTAACCTTCGCCCCAATTATAGAATAACTACCTATTTTCACCCCTTCCCCTATGACAGAGCCAGGATGAATCAAAGCAGTTTTGTGAATTTCCACTTTCAGCCTCCTTTTTGCACTTTTTAATTTATTGTAATTTACTTGTTTACTTCGGAAAAAATGTAAGAAAAGTTTAAATCAACTACCCCACAGCAAGCTGCGGGAAATTATTAAACACTCGATCCTTCGACTCCCTACAGTCACCTCAGGATCAATTCGACTACAGAGTTTTTATCAGCTGTAGCTAAAAAAAACACAAGGCTCATTGCAATAAAATCTTTTATTACAATTTCCTTTGAAAGCAACTATTTATCTACCAGAGAAAACATAAACTCTGCTTCAGCAGCTAACTTATCCCCAACGTAAGCTAATCCCTTAACAATCCCTCCCCTTGTCCTCGCTTTCAATATCTCCACTTCCAATCTTAATTGATCTCCCGGAAAAACAGGCCTTCTGAATTTTGCTTCTCTGATTGCCATAAAATAAGCTATTTTATCTTTTAAGTCCGGACGGCTTAAAAATAAAACACATGAGGCTTGAGCCATTGATTCGACAATAAGCACTCCCGGCATAATAGGGTGACCGGGGAAATGCCCGTTAAAAAAATTTTCATTGATAGTTACATTTTTAAACCCCACCGCTTTTTTTTCTTCTGTTATTACAATTTTATCTACAAAAAGAAAAGGATAACGATGAGGAATTAGTTTTTGGATTTCATTAATATCAAAAACCTTGCCTTCGGGAATTTGTTTTTTCGTCATCTCCGGCTTAGAAGAAGATGAGATTTCTTTGGATACAGGGGAAGACGCCATAAACTCATTTATTTTTTTAGCAAAAGCAATATTGGAAGGATGCCCACATTTAATAGCAATAATATGTCCCTTTAAACGCTTCCCCAGTAAATATAAATCACCGATTAAATCCAACACTTTGTGCCGAACAAATTCATCAGTGAAACGTAAATTTTCATTGTGAATTCCTTTCTCGCCTACCACTATTGCATTAGATAGAGTCCCTCCCCTGGCTAATCCCTGTTTTTTTAATTCCTCTATTTCATAATCAAAACAAAATGTGCGGGAAGGAGCAACTTCCCTCTCAAAATTTTCTTCTGTAATTACGGAAGAAAAAAATTGTGTTTTCAATACAGGATGGTTATAATCAATAGTACAACTAATTTTAAAACCATTATAAGGCAGAACAACTAATTGTTTATCCCCGCTGGAAAACTCTATTGGCTGATTAACAACAAAATATTTTTTAGGAACATTTTGAGTTTTTATCCCGCTTTTTTTTAAAACTTCCAAAAAAGGCAAAGAACTGCCATCCGCTACCGGCAATTCTTTCGAATCAATTTCAATAACTAAATTATCTATTCCCAATCCATAAAACGCTGCCATTAAATGCTCTACCGTATGTATTTCTACTCCATCCTTCCCAATAGTAGTCCCTCTCTTAATTCCTACCACATTGCTAATATTTGCTTCAATTACCGGCTGGCCCGGTAAATCAATCCGTATAAATTTTATTCCCGAATCAGGAGGAGCCGGTTTAAAATTAATTCTTGTTTTCACTCCCGTATGCAAGCCTACTCCCGAATAAGAACTTTCTCTTTCTATGGTTTTTTGCTGTCCCATTACGTTAGTTATCCTCCTTAAAATTTTGTGTTTTTTCTTTCTTTATTATTTTCTTTATTTCCTGAATTTCTTTATACATATCCGGTAATTTTTGCATCAGGGCATATATTTTTTTTGCTTTTTGGTGTGGCCTGGCCGGATATCCGGAAACTACCGTATGTTCAGGGATGCTATGCGTTACCCCTGCCTGTGCCCCAACAATAACCTTATCCCCAATAGTAATATGTCCCACCACTCCTGCCTGACCGGCTAAAGTCACATTGTTCCCTATTTCGGTACTCCCTGATATACCTACCTGTGCTACAACAAAACAATTTTTTCCAATCTTTACATTGTGAGCGATTTGAACCAGATTATCTATTTTTGTCCCCCGGCCAATATGGGTAACTCCACAAGTAGCACGGTCAATAGTAGTATTTGCCCCGACTTCTACATCATCTTCGAGCACTACTTTTCCTATTTGAGGAATTTTATGATGTTTTCCCTCAAACGGAACAAATCCGAATCCATCATTTCCAATTACCGCTCCACAATGGATAATTACTTTATTTCCAATGGATACTTCTTCCCTGACGGTCACATTGGCATAAATCAACGAATTAGCCCCAATTTTACTTCCCACTCCAATATAACATCCGGGATAAATAATCGTATTTTCCCCAATTTCTACATTATTCTCAATTACACAATAAGCCCCGATAGCAACATTTTTACCTAAAGTAACACCCTCCCCGATTAAACAGGTTTTATGAACCTCTCTGGCAATATAATTTTGTTTTGCTAAAAAAACAATATTTAAAACCTGCGAAAAAGCAAAGTAAGGATTTTTCACTCTTATTGTAGTTTTACTATTTATGGGTTTTAAATCATGGGAAACAATAATTGCCGATGCCCTTGTCGTATGTAAATCTTCTATGTATTTAGGATTAGAAAGAAAAGAAATATCTCCTTCTTCGGCCTCTTTTAATCCCGTTACATTCTTTATGATAATTTCTTTCCTTCCCTCTACTTTTCCATTTATTATTTGCGCAATTTCTTCTACTTTTAAGGGGAAACTCGATTTTTCTTTGCTCATTTTTGCCTCTTCAACCTTTCCAATACGTTATCGGTAATATCCAGCACTTCTTTTCCATAAAGAATTTCTTTTTTATCTAAAATTATACTAATACCTTCTTCCTGTCCTACTTTTTCTATCGCCTCATAAATCATCTCTAATACTGTTTCCACATACTCCTCATCCCGAGAAATAATTTCTTTTTTTGCTTGCTTGATAAAGTCCTTCAATGCTTTTTCTTTCTGTAAAACATCCATTCGTCTGTCCTGAATTGTTTTCACTGTTGTAGTATCTTTTTCAACTTTAAATTCATCAGTTTTACTCAAGGTCGCAGTATCTTTTTTAACTTCAAATTCGTTGGTTATTTTTTTAATTTCATCCGGCTTTAATTCTTCCTTCTTCTTTTCGTTTTGTATCCCTACCACAGGGGGAGTACTTTTTTTGATATCAAATTTAGTGCTCTTTTCTTTTACTTCGCTTTCTTTAATCTTTTCTTGTTCTTTTTCTATCTCTTCTTTTTCTTTTTTTATTTCTTCTTTTCGTTTTTCTATCTCTTCTTTTTTTAGTTTAATCTTTACCTTTAATGTTTGTTTAGCTTCCC
>CBDUZB010000053.1:0-10387 GCA_965371605.1 uncultured bacterium | reverse complement strand
TCCACACCATTCATCATTCCAGTTTTGAGCAAATGCAGAATCATAAAGATTATCAGCATGTCCAATTCCCTCAGTATCATGTGTCCAATCCGGACTCCCATTTTGATTCCGACACCAATCATCGGCCCACATATGTAATGTTCCCCCTATACATACTCTATTGCTATTGAATGTAGAAAGGTTCTGTTCCATCTGAGTCCAGAGATTACAAAAAACCTCTGCCTGAGCACCCTCATTTGGTTTATTCTTTACCGCATCCCAGCTGTCACATCCGTACTCGGTAATACAAAGAGGTTTCGTGCTTTTTAAGGTATAACTTGAAAACAAATCGTAAAACGAACTTCCCCGATACACCTGCACTGACCAAACATCTAAATAAGGCATATCATCATCGTGAGCTAATTTAGAAGTATCTCCTATATTAAATTCTTCCAAATTACCCGTAGTTACCGGATGAAAATTTGCTCCTTCCAGCTCATGGCTGGCCTTAGCACATTCATTAACTAAACTATACCAATCCCTAATATCTCCATCATGATTCCAGTCGGCGTTTTGCTCATTCCCCAGACACCACATCAGTATTGCCGGATGATCTTTCCAGTCATTCACCATCTTCAAAAAATCTTCTTTTACCTCCTCCCGCACTGATGGTATACTAAAGGTTGACTTAGCAACCTTCCAGGTCATTATCACATATATTCCGTTATCATAGGCGGCATCCAATCCAGCAGTTTCGGTAGGAGGGTCATAAATTCTAATGGTGTTACCACCCATTGCCTTAATTAGGGGAAAATCAACATTGTATAAATCGGGGTCATTGCTCCAATCATAAAGAGGATACCAGCCCTTTCCTACCGGGGTAGAACCAAAACAAACCCCTTTTACGGTAAAAGGTACATCATCCACTAAAAGCTGCCGTCCTCTAACCTCCACTTTAGTAGCTTTACACACTGCCGGGCAAATAAAACTAACGGCCAAGAATAAAACAACAGCAAGAACTTTCTTCATTATCCCTCTTTTTTACTTTTGAGGAGTTTAAAGACGAGTAATACCTGAATCCCTAATAAAGGAAAGACTAATACCTTTACTTTTTTGGGAAAAAGGGGGGAATCTTTCTCATCTTTTTTCGTTTCCTTTATCACGTTGATTAAATCATTTTTTTGTCTTTGAATAATTTTATTTTCCGGCTGTAAAAGACTATCCTCATTTAAATCCTTCAGGCTTTCTTTGTCTTTACCTTTGTCTTCTTTTTTGTCTTTATCTTTGTTTTTATCTGCTGAGTAACTATCTATTTTTTCGTTCCAGATTTTTTTATACACAAAATAAGATTCTCTTAACTGCCGCATAAAAGGACTCTTACTCCCATCCCCCTGACTGGTAATCCCAAACCATTCCGAATGCCCCCAACCGTCAGGAAACGGGCCGCTTGACCGGGAAGCGGTATCGTGAACCTTAGAATCATAACCGGTCCCGCTCAACCACCATTCATCAATCCATTCGTAAAGTATTCCCCCCAGGGCATTTCCTGCCTCACTACCGGCCAGATTAATCTTTATATCCTGCCAGCATCCGGCAAGATATTCCGCTTGTTTTTCTTCAGCAAAATTTTGTTTTTTACCCTCATAATAAGACGGACAGCCATATTCGGTAATTAACACCGGCTTATCACATATCTTCTTGACTTTTTCCCACAAACCGCCAAAACCCCGTGCTCCCCGATAGGCATTACAGCCAAAAATGTCCACTGCCGAACAATGAGCCGCAAAAAGATCCAAATCCCCTTCATCCCCCATACAAACAGCCACCGGATGCTCCGGATCCAGACGATGAATCAATTCCGCCGCTTCGTTAACAAACTGATAATAAGCCGTTGGATTTTCTTTATAATTATTTCCTACGCCATAATTATTTTCATTTCCTAAAACCCAGAGTAAGAGATACGGTTCATCTTTAAATTCTAAGACCTTTTTTTCAAGAGTATAAAGAATATCCGTGCGTTGTTCAGCATTGGTATAATCAGTAAATCCCCGACGAGAACCAACCCCATACATTCCCATAAAATCGCCCATAAGGCACATTATACCAAAATCTTTATATAATTTTCGCAATAGTTTTTTGTTTCCGGCACTATGATAAATGCGGATAGTATTACAACCCATTTCTTTTAATAATTGAAAATCACCCACTACCGGTTCATCCGCATCCTGTTTGTTGTTTCCGTTTTTATCCACCCAAGAATCGTAAGGCCCGTCAATCTTTCCGTTTTTGTTATGGTCCATTAAGGTCCAATCTTCCTGCGTTCCCAATTCCGCACTCTGTCCTATGGGGGTACATCCATAAGTTATCCCTTTAATAATATACGGTTTACCTTTTACTCTCAACTGATAATGTCCGTTGCTAAATCTTATAACCTCCACTCTTTTTCCTTTTTTCCCTTTTTCCTCTTCATTTAATATTCCATTCTCAATCTTTTCTTTTTCTCTTTGCTTCTTTGTATATTTAATCAGTTTCCCGGGATTAACAGTAACAATATCATTATCCAGTTCCGTGTCATCAAAACTCTTTATCTTAATCTCAGCCTCTACTAATTTTAATTCCACTTCCGGATGTTTTTTACAAATATCTTTAATGGAATCCAACGCTACCGGAGCTAAATACCAAACAAAAGTCTTCTCCTGCGCCCAAGAAGCTGAGTGGGGAAAATGAATTATAAGAGCATAATAGGCTTTTATTGCCTGTTTATAAAGCCCTGCTTTCTCTAAATTCTGGGCAATATAAAAAAGTTTAACTGCGGGACTTTCAGGGGCTGTTGCCCACTTGTAAAAATTCGCCTGAGCATTACTTCCCAAAAAACTCCACTGACTACCTTCCAATTTGCCTTCGGAGAGAAATTTCTGATATTGAGGATCCTGTAGAACGGTTTTGTCATTGGGATAAATTCCTTCCCCTACTGCTTTGGCTAATCCTTTTTTATCTCTGATGACATACTTATAATTGTCCTTACTTCCTATTCCCTGAAAAGTTCCGTACCGGGAATAATCAACTACTACTTCCGCCCCTGAATCAAATAGGGTGAAATCCGGTTTTGCCCAGGCAGTAGACCCCACACATAAACAGAAAATAATTATCCCGCCTGTTTTTTTTAATAATCCATTCATTTATCTTCTATCCTCTTTTTATGTAATTGTGGTAATGTTAAAAATGTTTTATTTTTTGGTAATCGCAGGCTTTCCTCTAAATCCTCATCCGCCTGAGGCGGATGAGGCGGAGCGGACAGACAAGAAAGGTTGCAGCTACCATATAAAAACATGAGTTACGACACAATCTGTAGGTGAACAAGCCCCATTATTATCACCTATAGACAATAATCAATAATGTCATAGTGAAAAAACTAATCCCTATTTTTTGTCATTCCATAATTCTTTATAGGTATAATAAGCCTGACGGAATTGACGCAAGAAAGGACTTTTGCTTCCATCTCCCTGGCTACAAATTCCCAACCATTCATCCAGAGAACAAGGCTCGTCAAAATTTTTGTCCATCCCTCCCCATATATCCTGTTCATCAGGAGAAAATTCACTGGCATGCCCTGCTTTCCACCATTCGTCCAACCACTGGTAAACTATCCCCCCCAAAGAATTACCTGCTCCACTCCCGGCACGATTGTAGGTTATGTCTGCCCAACAACCGGCGTGATAATCTGCCTGTTTTTTTTCGGCAAATTCTTTGCTTTTTTTATGTTTATAAGAATATGTCCCGTATTCCGAAATAAAAACAGGCCGGCCACAACGTTCTTTTATTTCGTTCCATAATCCCCCAAAACCTTTATCTCCCCGATAAGCATTACAGCCAAAAATATCCACATCCGGGCAATATTTAACAAAATAACTCAAGTATCCCAAATCTCCATTACAAATTGCTACCGCATGGTCAGGATCAAGCTGATGAATTATTTTAGCTACTTCATTAACAAACTTATAATACACGGCAGGGTCTTTCTGGCAATTATTAGCCACCCCATAATTATTCTCATTTCCCAGAACCCAGAAAAGCACATAAGGTTCATCCTTAAATTCCATAACCATCTTTTTCACCCCTTCAATCATCTTTGCCCGTTGCTTAGGATCGCTATAGTCAGTCCCCTCCTCCCAGCTCGCTCCGGAACCAACACTGTACATACCTAAAAAATCCCCCATTAAGGACATAATTCCATAATTTTCATAAAGTTCCCGCAATAATTCTTTATTAGCTGCGGAATGGTAGTTCCTAATAGTATTACACCCCATTTCTTTCAATAATTGAAAATCACCCACTACCGGTTCATCCGCATCCTGTTTGTTGTTTCCGTTTTTATCCACCCATGAATCATAAGCCCCATCTATTTTACCGTTTTTGTCATAATCACAAAGCATCCAATCCTTCAAATTCAGATTATCCGGACTCTGGCCAATTTTGGTTGCTCCATAAGCCATCCCCTTTATTATATAGGGTTTTCCTTCTACTAACAACTGCCAATGGCCATTTTTATATTTTACCAGCTGAACGTTTTTCCCACCTATGCACTTAACAATTTTTGATTTTTTAAGCTTAACCTTTTTTGGCACTACATTCTTAGGTTTGCATTTAATGATTTTTCCGGGATCAGTAGCAATTATATCGTTTTCCGTGTCCCGATCATCAAAACTATTCACGGCAACTTTTGCTCCTACCAATTTCATCCCCAATTCCGGGTGATTACGGCAAATCCAGTTAATTCCGTCTATAGCTGCCGGACCCAAATATATAGGTGTCTGCCACATAAGTGTCCAGGTAACTGTTTTGGGATAATGAACTATTATGGAATAATAAGCTTTTATCGCCTGCACATAATGGCCCGCTTTCTGCAAAGCAAAGGCAGTATAAAAAAGTTTTACCCCTGCCGCTTCCGCTGCTGTGGCCCATTTAAAAAAATCAAGCTGGGAATCATCGGTATCAATAAATTTCCAATGGGATCCTTCTAATCTCCCTTTGTGTTTTGCTTCCTGATACTCCAGATTTTTTACTATATTCTCATTCGGATAAATTCCCTCTCCTATCGCCGCGGACAATCCCTTTCTATCAGTAATTTTGTATTTGTAATCAGGGGTTCCTACCCCCTCAAATTTCCCGTATTTTTCATAATCAACAATCTTCTCCTTGCCCATATCGGAAATAACAAATGCTTCTTTGCCCATAACATTTTCCGGTAAATAAAAAACAAACACCATCAACCCTATTATTGCTGCTCTTACACTTCTTCTCACTTTTACCTCCCTTAATTTTTATCCTTAAATTTTTACGGTATAATCAGTCTTCTTTTATACCACAAAAACAGTCAGAAAGTCAATAGATTATTTCTGAAAATTCCCCCCTTAAATAGCACACTAAATTTTCGTTATAGGACATTATTTGCAGGCAAATTCAACAAAAAAAACTGCCGCAGATAAGTCACTCTTCAAAATAACAAAACTACCCTACCCACAACCACCAATTAAATAAAGCAGCTGAAATAACAGCTGCTAAAGTAAAAGGCAGTCCCACCTTGACAAAATCCCAAAAAGAAATAAAATAGCCATTCTTCTTTAACAGGCCTACCGAAACAATATTAGCAGAAGCCCCGATAGGCGTAATATTACCACCCAAACTTGCTCCAATCAAAAGGCCAAAGAAGAAAAGCGGGGAAGAAAACCCCCCCTTGAGGATAATGGTTTGCACTACGGGTAACATTGCCACCAAAAAAGGGATGTTATCAATAAACGCCGACATAAAAACCGAAAAGATAATTAAAAATATGTATCCCAAACCCTGATTTGTTCCTATTACCTCTGAAAATTTATCGGCAAAAACAGGCATCCATCCCGCTTCTTTTAATGCCCCTATTAAAATAAAAACAGCCATTAAAAAAAACATCGTTTGCCAGTCAAGTTACTTCAAAGAAACAAAGAGTGTTTTTTTCTTTATTTTTACCAGCCAGAACAAGGCCAGTAAACCAACGGTTATACAAATTGACCCGTTGAAATATTTAAAACTGAAATGAAAAAAGGAAGTAGAGGCAAGGACAATAATTACCCCTAACAGAATTATTGCAGGAATCAAACTCTCTATTTTTTCTTTCCTCTGGATGGAAACCTCCTGTTTTTCTTTACGAAAGAAAAAATAGAGAACAAATAAAGAAATAACTGCCCCGATTTGCACAGCAAAAAATATTCCCGCTTTTCCCTGATAAAAAAAGAAATCGCTAAAGGTTAAATTCATAAAGCTGGCTAAAAGCATACTGGGAGGATCCCCTGTAAGGGTTGCTGCTCCCTGTAGATTAGAAGATACCGCCAGGGCAATCAAGAAAATAGTCGGATTCATTTTAATTCTTTTAGATAAAGCCAGGGCAATAGGAGCAACTACTAGAAAAGTAGACACATTTTCTACAAAAGCAGAAATAAATCCGGTAAGAAAACAAATTGCCAATATTCCCCACACCGCTTTTTTAAATTTATAAAGAATCCACTCGGCTAAATAAGCCGGAACATTGGAAAGCATAAAAGCATCTGCAACAAAAAACATCCCAATTAAAATTCCCATTACATTCCAATTGATGAAAGACAATGCTTTAATTAAATGGATATTTCCGAAAAGAAGTAAAGCAAGAGTTCCAAGAAAAGCACAAAGCATCCTTCTGGCGGGAAAAATTACAAAAAGGAGATAGGAGATAACAAAAATAAATAAAATTACGTTGCTTGTTTCCATAATGTAAAATATTATACATTTTGCCTCTAAATTTTGCAACAGCAAAATCTATTTTTTTAGTAATAAAATTTAGCATTTATTCTGTATCGCAACTACTCTATTAATTTTTTACTTGAAATTTTTAAAAATTTACTATATCATGGAGTGATTTATTACTAATATCTAAGCACTAAAGGAGAATCCATGAGTGAAGACACAAAAACAAATATAGGGAAAGTCACTCCCTGCACAATTGAAGACGAAATGAAAAAGTCTTATATTGATTATGCGATGAGTGTAATCGTTGGCAGAGCATTACCTGATGTCAGAGACGGTTTAAAACCGGTACATCGACGCATTTTATTCGCAATGAAAGAAATGGGACTATCTCATAACCGGCCTTATAGAAAATCCGCCGCCGTAGTCGGGGATGTATTAGGAAAATATCATCCTCACGGTGACAGTGCTGTCTACGATACAATGGTTAGACTGGCACAAAAATTTTCTATGCGCCACCCTTTAATTGACGGACAAGGAAACTTCGGCTCTATAGACGGAGACCCTGCTGCGGCATATCGTTATACCGAAGCACGCTTAACCCAACTGGCTGCTGAATTATTATCCGACATTGATAAAGAAACAGTAAACTTTAATCCAAATTTTGATAATACCCGCCAGGAACCATTGGTCCTTCCCAGTGCCTTTCCAAACCTTCTGGTAAACGGCTCTTCAGGGATTGCCGTGGGAATGGCTACAAATATACCTCCTCATAATTTAGCGGAAATAATAGATGGCCTATTTGCTCTCATTGACGATCCTTCCATTGAGATGAATGACCTAAATAAAATAATTAAAGGGCCGGATTTTCCTTCCGGAGGAACAATTCATGGGAAAACCGGCATAAAAGAAGCTTATAATAACGGACGGGGAACAATAAAACTTCGTGCCAAGGTAGATATTCAGGAGAATAGTAATGGGAAAGAAATTCTTATTGTTAGAGAAATACCTTACCAGGTCAACAAATCAACACTGACAGAAAACATTGCTAAATTAGTGCGGGATAAAAAAATCGAGGGAATTTCCGATTTACGGGATGAATCAGATAGAAAAGGGACCCGGCTGGTAATAGAACTAAAAAGGGAAGCACACTCTCAAATTGTCCTCAACCAATTATTCAAGCATACTCAACTGGAAGTCTCTTTTGGTATAATTATGTTATCTCTGGTAAACAACCGGCCGAAAGTGCTCAGCTTAAAAGAAATGCTCCATTATTATCTTCAACATCGTCAGGAAGTTATCATCCGTCGCACCAACTTTGAATTAAAAAAAGCAGAAGCCCGGGCGCATGTTTTAGAGGGATTTCAAATCGCTTTGGAAAATTTAGATAAAATAGTCGAAATTATTAAAGCTTCCAAAGATGTGAAAACAGCAAAAATCGCCTTAATGGCAAATTTTTCTCTAACTGAAATACAGGCCGAATCCATTTTAAATATGAGATTACACCAATTAACCGGTTTGGAAAGAGAAAAACTTCACCGGGAATATTTAGAACTAATTAAGGTAATCGAACAATTTAAATTTATTTTATCCAACCCTCAAAAGGTATTATCCATTGTCAAAGAGGAATTATCCGCTATAAAAGAAAAATATCAAAATAAAAGAAGGACTGTTATCGCAGCCAAGTCAATAGAAATGGATATTGAAGATTTAATTCAGGAGGAAGAAACCGTAATTACCATATCCCATGCCGGATACGTGAAAAGAATGTCCCTTTCTATGTATCGTGCGCAACACCGGGGAGGAAAAGGACTAATCGGAACAACCCTCCGGGATGAAGATTTTGTCGAAGACATTTTTATTACTTCCACGCATAGTTATTTGCTTTTCTTTACTAATTTCGGCCGGGTTTACTGGCTAAAAGTTTACGAAATTCCGGAAGGAAGCAGACAATCCAAAGGAAAAGCCATTATTAATCTTATTTCTCTTTCCTCCAGTGAAGAAAAAGTCGCAGCAGCTATCCCGGTAAAAGAGTTTACTCCGGATAGTTATTTGATAATGGCCACACAAAATGGTACTTTGAAAAAAAGTTCTTTAACCGAATACAGTAACCCCCGGAAAAAAGGCATCATTGCTATAAATTTTAAAAAGGGAGATTCCTTAATTGATGCTAAACTAAGCGACGGAAAAAATCAGGTAATTATCGGAACGAAAAAAGGAATGGCAATAAGATTTAAAGACGAAGAAGTAAAATCCATCGGAAGAACAGGAAAAGGAGTTCGCGGAATAAAATTAAATCCGGGTGATAAGGTCATCGGCATGGAAATAATGTCCGAAGAAGATACTCTTCTCAGTATAACTTCCAACGGCTATGGAAAACGTACCAGAATAAAAGAATACCGTCTTGTTTCCCGTGCCTGTAAAGGCGTAATTAATCTCAAAACCACAGTAAAAAACGGAGAGGTAATCGGCATAAAGAAAGTAGATAAAGAAGATGAAATAATGCTTATCACCGCAAAAGGAAAAGTCATTCGGGAAAAAGTAAAAAATATTCGTACCATCGGGCGAAGCACCCAGGGAGTAAGATTAATCAGATTAGCATCAGACGACCGTTTGGTAGGAATGGCTAAAATAATTAATCAGGAAGAATGAACCTCCCCACAGCTTGCTGCGGGGAATTAAACCAGAGACCCTTTGACTCCCTTCAGCTGAGTTTATGCTGAGCACTTCGCTTTGCTCAGCATAAACTCAGCTGAAGGGCCCAGGCTCTATTCGCCTACAGAGTTTTTATCAGCATAACTGATAAGAACTCTGTAGTCGAATTGGACTAAAAAATGAAAAAAATAAAATGGATTAATCACCCTGCCGATTTGGGATTTGTAGTTTATGGTAAAAATATAGAAGAATTATTTACAAATGCAGCATGGGTAATGCTTAATATTATAACCCCCCTGAATAAAGTTTCTAAAAAAACTACTACAAAAATAAATTTAAAAGCGAACAACCCCGAAGAACTTCTCATAATTTGGTTAAATGAATTACTTTATTATTATAATGTAAAAAAAATAATTTTTAATGAATTTGAATTAAAAAAAATCAATAAAACTTATCTTTGTGCTTACGCCCAGGGAGAAAAGATTAACCTTTCCCGGCATACAATTAATACGGAAATAAAGGCAGCTACTTACCATCAATTAAAAATTACTCATTTTCCTAAGCATAAACCCTACCCCTGGCAAGCACAAATAATTTTTGATGTATGAAAAAGACAAACAAAAGTCCATAGTCCATAGATTACAGACAACAGAAAGTTATAAGTTATTAGTTATGAGTTATAAGTTAAAGACAAACAAAAGTCCATAGTCCACAGTCGATAGTCCACAGATGACAGACGACAGACAAGGGACGAAAGACGAAACAAAGACAAAGACAGATTTAGTCCATAGTCCACAGTCGAGAGTCCATAGATTACGGATAAAGACAACAAACAAAAGATTGCAAATTGCAAATAGCAAGTTTGTTTGTAGTTGCCTGATTTATCAGGCGATGTCATTCCTGCGGAAGCAGGAATCCAGTAGTTGTTTTGGGGTTTTGAATTTGGGAATTGGGAATTTGAAAAGATAGTCCATAGATAACAAACAACAGAAAGTTA
>CBDUZB010000052.1:0-10661 GCA_965371605.1 uncultured bacterium | reverse complement strand
TTCCTTTACGATACTAGCCGCTTTTTTCAAATTAGTATGGTATCCGGATCTTTTGGTGGTATATTGGCGAATTACCAGCACATCTACATCACCTGATGCCTGCTGTTCAAAAACTACTTTTTCCGGCGGATTTTTAAGTAACTGTTCTCTTTTAAGAAAAAATCCTACTTCTTTTTTGGCAATCAAAACACAATAAAGATAAGGATAATCTTTTCCCTGCACATTGTTTAAGGAAATTTGAATTTGCATTCCCAGAAAACATTCCGGGGCATTAAGAAAGCGTATCATCAGCCGGGCATCATCCGGAATACGGCCTTTCCCTTCAATTTCTCTGGTAGAAAGCATCGGAAGGACCTGGATATCACTGGGATTAGCCAGTACAGCCATGATTTTTTCCAGAAAATCAATTTTTATAATTAATTTATCTCTTTTTAAAAAAGTCCTTATCCCTGTAATCCAATGAAAACCAAAAAGGACGACCACATCTATAGTCCAATATAAAGCAAGCCTCAATTCTTCTAAAATATAATAAAGTCCGAACCAAACTGCAAAACCAATCAAAGCTACTAATATAAAAACAACCGCACCTAAAGAATTAGTAATATCAAAAGCATCTGTATCCCACTTTTTTAGTTGTTCTTGTTTGGTTTTAACTTTTTTGTATTCATCGGGGGTAACCTGAGCCCATTTTCCTTTGCTTACTACAATCGTTTTATCAAAATATCCTTTGATAAAACTTAAACTTACTCCGAGCCCTAAAAAAATAAGCCCCACCCAAAAATGAAAAACCAGTTGTATCAAAAGCCCAACAACAATAAAAAACAAGACAAATTTCATCCGGGTAGAATAGGATAATTTTTTAGCAAAAACAAACTGAATATCACCCTGTTTTTGAGGGTCGGGAAAAATACTCACACCACCGCCTCCTTGTTTTGTCGAAGAATCTCCCCAAAACCTACCTGCTCCCAATAAAGGGGACATCCCCCATTACAAATAGCTAAATGCTGACATTCTTTACATTTTTGATGAGCAAAACGTTTCTTCTGAAAAAATTCAAAATCCAGACTTCTCCATACCTCTTTAAACATTCCTTTCATCTCTATAATATTCCCCATCGGCTTAGGAAAACTGGAACAGGGAAGAATATTCCCATCGGGAGCAACACTCAATAATCCATCACAAGCCGCACAACCTTTACTCCCCAATCCATGCATAATAGGATTAAAAATACACATTGGCGTAGGTGAATACCACATAAATTCCAATTCCAATTTTTGAGCATATTTAAAAACCTTTAAAACAACCTCTCCAATTTCCGAATAAGTTATTAAAATTTTATTCAAATCCTTCAATGCCGAACCCTGTGGAGTGATCATATTCATAGAAAACCGGTCCATCCCTAAATCTTTTACTGTATCTAAAATATTAAAAAGTTCTTTTTTATTCAAACGGGAAATAGTAGTGTTGGTATGCACCCTGATTCCTGCTTTCTTTAGATGCATAAGCCCTTCAATCGTGGAAGTAAAAGCACCGGATTTTTGAACAATAGCATCATGTAGAACAGAATTTCCTCCTTCTAAACTAACCTGAGCGGAATCCAAACCCGCATCTTTAAAGGATTGGGCTTTTTCTTTAGTAATAAGCGTAGCATTAGTAATTAAATTAGTCCACATTTTTAACGATTTAGCAAAACTAATTAACTCTGGAAGGTCATCCCGTAAGGTAGGTTCTCCGCCGGTGAAACTCACTGAGGGAACTTCTGCTTCGTTTTTGATAATAGTAAGCACTTCTTTAATTTCTTCTGTACTTAATTCCTCATTATTTTGCTTTTTAGTACCTCCACAGGAAGCATAACAAAACCTACAAGCTAAATTGCAACGGTAGGTTACTGCTATTTCACTTAAAACAGGAAGTGTATTAAAAGGTAAAGAGAAAGGAATTTTTTCTACAGCACGCCGGGGAACCCTCTCCTGATAACATCCTTTTAATATCGCCCGCAAATCGCAGAAAAAATTATGAATATCGTAAGCTACCTTTTCTTTATCCGGATACCGGTCTATAAGCATATAGATGCTTTCCCCGGAAAGAAGATGTTTTAAAATTTTCAGTCCCTGCGGATTAAGTTTATAAGCCTCATTAGGGATTTTAATCAATAGCTTGTCTGCTTCTCTTACATAAATAAAAGGAGCAACATAGCCAATATATTCATCAACCCATTTTATTTGTTCATAATAATTCATAAACCATACCTTAATGTCCGCTGCTTACACAGGCCCCGTGACAAGCCCCATGACAGGCGGAATGACACGCAGAATGGCAGGCGGAATGGCACGCAGAATGACAGGCGTCGTGACAAACATTTTGCACAAAAGGCCCGTCATAACACATAGCAGAAGTTCTAAAAGTAGAAAAAGCTTCACCTGCCTGAGCGATATTCCCTTCCAATCCTTTACCTAATCTTCTGCTCCTTGCATAATTATACCGGTGGTAACGATTCCCATAATAATAATCATCATATCCATACCAGTAAAAAGCATCTTTCCTTTTTTCTTTCAAAATTTTATTCAGATGTTTTTTATAGTATTCTTTTGTTGCTTCCAAATCACAATCCCATACCTTCTGTTCCATTCCCGTGGCAATTAAATAAAACATATCATAGACCGGTTTTTGTGGAATACTGCCATCGGTATCAATGGCATGAAAAATCATATCTTCGTAAGGAGCCTCACTTATTGATACCTCAGAAATCCGCTCCAATCTTATCGGGTCAAGACTTTTTACTTTTATTAATTTTTTACGCTCCATATTTTCAATTATCATCCCTAACAAAACCGAAAGAGGAATATCCAGCAGGAGCCCTGCTTCCAATGCCGAAAGGTCTTTATAAATTTTCCCTTTTTTACGAAATGAACCTACCTGTATTTTTGGCGGCACCCACTCATCTCCATCCCACTTTACTTTAGAGATTCCGGCTTGTGCTACCAGCATAGACTGATGTTTCCTGGTCATAATAAAAAAAGGAACAATGATAAAAACCACTATCACCACTACTCCAATAAGAAGAAAAGCAGTTAAACTCATTGGTATTTGAGCCAAAACGCTTCCCGGAAATAAACGATTGAGAAAATAAACCTCCCGGGCTTTCTTTAAATCTGTTTTAACCCAGGGCATTTTTCCGGCAATAGTGGTAAGCCCAAAAAGGGCAGCATCCAAATAGGTTTGAATCTGGAAATGCTCACGGGAAGTTAAATTTTCGCGGTGAAATTTAACGGTAAAGATATTTTCTCCGGCTCTTCCTTTTACCGTACTATAATCTATAAGATAACGCTCATTAACATATTTCTCGGTAAGAAATTTTATTCTTTTTAAATCTTCTTCGCTTACACTTTCTGCAAGAAGCACAACAGGATAATGCACTATAACCGTCTCGTGCTCTAACCCCTCATCCCATTGTACCGGTGCCCAGTTAAATACCGCTAATCTCCCAAATTCACTATCTGTTTGGGTAACATTGCCGCTCATTTGCAAATCATTGGCATACCGAAAAAAATAAGTAATCTCTCCATTGCTAAAAGCTCTTCCCCCGGCAAGAATAATATCATATTTTTTGGAAGACAGTTTTTTTATTTCCAATGGATAGCGATTTCCCTGCTTATCTACTGCAAAAGCATTTTCATAATCAAACACAGGTGTGCCGACAAATCCTTTGAAATAAAAACCATGCAGATTGGCATTTTGGCAGACCCATCGAACAGCATAATTTATCTGAGCTTTACCGTCTTTATCTAAAATTACATTCACTTCTACCCATCGCAGTTTAAACCCGGCCTGGCTAAGAGAAGTAATACTTAAAAGGCAAAAAATTGAAAAGATAAAAACAGAAAAGAATTTCTTAAACATCAGGCAAACCTTTTTGAAAAGAAAATTACCAATGGCACAAAAACATTTTAAACCTTGATGTTATTATATCTTAATGTTTATTTCTTTTCAAGAAAATTTAGGGAATTAATCCTTGATGGGTTTGGGTTTGAATTTGTTTTTTCAAAGAGGTTTTATCTTTTGGCCACATTACTTACACTTATTTCTTTTGTTCCTTTTCAAATAAATTTAACACTGTCTTAACATCAAATTCAACCATTCTTGGTGATAATTGTGTATAGACACCTAACATTAATTTTTGTTTTTTTACTTGCTTGATAACTTCATCCCACAATTTCTTAACATCCTTAATATTATTTTGAGGATTTAATTTCTTCCCCCGCAGAAGATTATTAGTAATTACATTCTTTATTTCTATTGTGGGACAAGCAAATCCTTTTGACTTGTTATCATATGGACAACAAGGAAAAAAACTGAACATCCCATTTATTGGTTTGTTATAAGTTGCCCCAAAATATACTCTGTATGAAATATCTTTTTTTGTTTTTTGACATAAGGGAGATATTGTAACATCACTATATACATTAGGAATATTGTTTTTCAAAATATCTTTATAGGTTTTTTTACTATACTCAATCCAGTGATCTACAACAAATACCGTATCAATTACAAAACTATCCCTGTTTATACAGGAACCAAAAAGAATAACCGAACCTTTTTCAAGATATCTTAATGCTGTTGGTGTTTTTCCTTTATCTTGCTGGCAAACTGTATAATGAAACTGTTCTCCAAAAACAAACGGGTCTGTCCCCTGTAATCTTTTATAATTTTTAGGTAATACATAATATGGGAAGTGGATGTATTTAGGCCCGTTATGTATGGGGGAAATAATTTTTTTTATTATTTTGGATTCGGGTTCCCATTGACACCAAAAGATAATATCCCCTATTTGTTCTTGCCTCTTATCCCCTTTTAATGATAAATATTTTCCAAAATTTTTGACAAATTTTCTTTTATGCTTTCCTTTATTCCAATTTTTAATATTACCATTATCATCCGGTGTATGCTCTCCTCCGGGATGTATAAATTGAACAAAGCACAATTTATTCTTTTTAATACATTCCATTTTCTCCCTCCTTTCCCTGTCCCTCCCTGTAGGTGGGACAGGGTAATTAAAATAAAAAAACCGATTCATCGTTTTTATAAACGACAAACCGGCCATTATTTAATTTCTTTTTTTCTATCTTCGGTAACCCGGCGATCATAGGAATTTTCTCCCTCCAGACCCGTAGCTTTGCGTCCCCTAATTTCTTAAGGTTTGCCTTTATCAGACTATTTTTTATCTACATTACTAAAACTATCCCCTATTCATCCATTTGTCAAGGACAAATCCATAGCCCCTCTTCAAAACCTTGAAATGTGAAGTTAGAATTTCTTAACCCTCTCTTCAGCCCTTAAAAGAGTTACTAACTTACCCGTCAGAACACATAGTACAACTAACAAAATAACCAGCAAAGTATTCCACATATAATTCCCCCTTTATTTTTTGTTTAAATATTATCAATAAAAAAGAATCCCTTGATTGTTATGTCCTCTTTCACTAAAAAATTAAAATAATCGAATTATCTATTTTATGCCGGAGAATAAGATTTGCCTTCCTCACTATTTTCTTTTTTATTATATTAGTAAATCTATCGCAGTCTTATCCATTTGTCAAGGTGAAATGTTATAGGTAATAACTTCGAATTGGCCTTTAGAAGAGCTTTAAACCCAGGTTACTAAAAAGGGCGAGATAACATTATTAGAATAATTATAAACTGCATCATTAGATTGGTTATTTTCGTAGGAGTAATTTATTTTTATTTCTATATCCCCCGAAAACGGAATTTTTTAAAAGTTCTTTAGTGCCATCTACCATAAGAAAAATCTGCTTGTCCTGCCGTTTCCGTTCCGGCAAACGAAAAGTATCATTTTTATCTTTGGCCAATCTTCCCCTATATTGTTTATCCACATATAAGCTGCCTAAATGATTCTTTGTCTCCCATAATGGTTTTTTTAATTAAAATTAAATCTTCGGCAATATGTGAATTATCCATTTTTTTATTATATCTCTACTTAAATTTTTTTAGTATTATTCCCGGACAAAGCACGGATTATATAAAATAATACTAATTTAAATATGCCTCTTTCTGTTTTATTTTTATTTTTCAAAATGGTCGATATCAACAACTATTGCCGCGGCTAAAATAAGCGGTTTTAAACAATCTTCTTTGACCTTACTTATATCCACTAAAAAATTATCCGCATCAGAAATCATTTCAGTAACCGCACCCGACCATTTTTTAAGAATTACTGCCACTTCCTGATTTGAATTATTATATACTTTAAATGTCCAGGGATGTAAAACCGGACCCAAAATAGTAGCTACTTTTTGATTATAATTATTGTATATCTCGTATCTTCTTTTTAAAATAGTAAATTTTTGTTGTATTTTCCCTATAGTTCCTTTATTCGGAGTGGTTACCTCTACTTTTGAAAAAAGCCACTTGAATTTACGTACAACAGAAAGAAAAGGAATTCCTTGTTCTAAAAAAGTAATTTCATATGGACGATTTCTTTTAGTATTAGTAAAATGTCGCACTATTTTCCCACCTATATGTCCTTTTTTCTCTAAAATCTTGCCTACTGCACTTGTTCCCTCTCCGCTCATAAGATAGCGATTAGCTGTTTCTATTCCAGTTGCAATTTCTAAAATTTCCTTCTGCTGTTGAATAACTATCTTCGAACTGTTAAGCATTTTCCCGCCTACCACTGTAGGTCTTTCTTCTTTGGCAATGTCCGGTGAAGATTTGTTAGGAATAAAATCATAATAACAAGCCCAACAATATTCAGCTTTTACATCATTTTCTTTACCACATTTCGGACATACGCGTTGGTCCCCTTGATTTTTAGATGCCTCACTCATTTTTTAACTTTCCTCCTTTTTATTTTCTCTTTTTTCCCTTCAAAAATACTAAGCATCTCTTCGGATAATAAATGCTTTGAACTAAATATAATCACGCCCTTTGCTCTACTACCGGTAACAGTATCAAGCATCAAACTAAACTCTTGCTCTGCAATATCCCTGGTTTGAATAATGGGCAAAACATCTTTACCGGTTAATTGAGCAACATAATCAGTAATATCAGCAATCCATTTTTTGGACTTGTTACACATCTTATGATACACCATCGGTGAAAAAATATCAACATATTCAGCCAGAGCTGAATAATCTTGGCCAATAATTTTTTTTATCGCATTATTATGGCCGCCGGTTTTCCAGGGAACAGTAAACATCGCTAAAATCACTTCCGGCCTATTTTGGTTAATTATTTTTCGCACATCCTTTACCAACGAAGTTATCCGTTGACATTTCCATTCTGTCCAATCCTTCCCGTGTTCTTTAAGGAGCCATTCCGCCCTGCTTTTTGTTGTTTTCAGATTTTGGGGAATAGAAATTTTAGTCTCTTTCTGAAAAATTTTTAAACACTCGTCACAAAAGCAGGTCTGCTCCAATATTGGCTCCGGCACTTCCCAATGGCAGGGATAACGAATAAAATCCAGCCAGATTCCGTCAATGTCATAATCTGTTATTAACTGTTTAATCTTAGCCAGTTTTTCTTTTTTTAGGTCTTCCTGGTTGGGGCATAATCCTGCATACCATTTAATCTTAGAGATTTTCTCCCCTTTAGCATTTATTGGCCTTGAGTCAGGGTATTTTTCCCAATAACGCTCACCTACAAAAACACTAACCTCCACAAAAAAATACATATTATTTTTATGTAAAGCTTTAATTAATTCTTTATTGCGATAATCGCCAAAAAGAGCATTTACCCCTCGGCTCTTTAATTCCTGCACAATTTGGTTTATATCTTTTCCTTTAAAATATTTATCTTTGTAGTTAAGTCCATAGATAGCTTTGATTTTTTGGTTTGGGTCTCGTTCCACCGCCGGGGCAAAATCTACCCCGGGGAAAAGGCAAATTAGTAGTATGATAAAAATTATTATCAATTGATGTGTCAGATTCCTCTCTCGCTTTTCCATATAATTCACTTTCACAAAGAATTTTTAAGGCATCCTGGTTTAAAATAAACTATCCCGTAGCAAGAACAATGTCACTCCTGCGAAAGAAGGAATCTATCCCCATAAATCCCCGCTTTTCAGCGTGTGTTCCAACTCCATTTTTGTTTGGTAGCCGCAACCTTTAGGTTGCGTTCTGAACAGAGAAATTACGCAGGCTTCCTCCAGAGACAGACCCGCCTTAATGATTGGCGGACAGCAAGAAAGCTTGCGGCTACCTAAATCAGAGTTATGACACAGAGGATCAATCCGTCGTTATAATTAGATAAATTACAAAAAACGATAACCCCATAAAAAGCAAAGATTTAACCCAACTAAAAGGAATCGGGACACCCCGAGGCTCAGACATAATAATAAATATCAAAAAAATTATTATTCCCGATAATCTTTGAACTTTAGCTTCTCTTTTTCCAAAAATTTTTCTATGAAATGTACCGCTTATAACAAACATCACTGCACCTACAAAGAAAAAAGAGGCTAACCAACCAAACGGTATTTCTACATAAAAACCTACACCTATTAAAAAGATTCCACAAGCAACCACTATTAAAGTGAATGTTATATTACCCATTGTTACTTACCCCTTTTTTTTGTTTTTCAAACCAAAAAATAATATAGTTTTAATTTTAACAAAATTCCTTTTTGAAAGCAATTGAATTTAGAATGATTCCCATACAGACATGGAATGTACCCTTGACAGAGCAACAAAATTATGGTAAAAAAACTAAGATAATGCACATAAAAACTTATCCTTGTAGTAATGTCAAAAATAAAATGATAAAGACTCAGAAAAGTGTTATAAATAAAAAAGAATTTTTTTATAATGTGAGAAGGAATGATGGTAATTGTGGGAATCTGGTAGCCGCAGGCTTTAGCCTGCGTAGGAAAAGGATGCACAAATTACCTTTAAATTATCATAATTGATAATTGGGAAGAGTATAAGGTTTATTAGATAAAGAATTGTTATATGAAAACGCAGGCTAAAGCCTGCGACTACCAAAAAATAAAACATTTTTGACATTACTAAAAACAACAGGGAAAACCCAATGGCTAATAGAATTATTCTTTCATTAATCTTATTATCTTTAGTTAATTTTTCAGCTATCAAAACATACGCAACATCTCTCACCTCCCGGGAAATTGTAAACAAAATGAACGAAGTAATCAATCCTCAAACAGCACAGGCAAAGGCAAAGATAACTATTATTACTTCCTCCGGGAAGGAAAGAACTTTTATTTATGATTCCTTCACTAAAGACCGGGGGAAAAAAAATCTCATCCGCTATTTAGAGCCCAAACGGGTAAAAGGGCAGGCGATGTTGATGCTCAACAATGCCGATGATGTCTGGGCTTATTTCCCACGCACGAAAAGAGTCCGTAAATTAGCTACCCATGCCAAAAGGCAAAATTGGGAAGGAAGTGACTTTTCCTACGAAGATATGGGCTCAGGAAATGCTTTTATTAATGAATATGAAAATAATTCATTGGGTGAAGAAAAAAAAGAAAATTATGATTGCTTTAAAATCGAACTAAAAAGGAAAAAAGATAGTGACGCCGGATATTCCCGTTTAATCATCTGGATAATTAAAGATAATTTTTGTCCGGTGGTAATGAATTATTACGATAAAAAGGACCCCCAAGTTCTTAAGAAGGTTTTAATTCAGTACGATATAAAAAATATTGACGATATTCCCACCGCAATGAAAATGATTATGTATAACAAAACCGATAATACCCAAACGACTATGGAATTACTGGAAGTAAAATATAATTTAGAGCTGAATGATTCTATTTTTTCTGAAAGGAATTTAAAAAAATGAAATACAGAAATGTTTTCTTTCGTTTTATAAAAACATTTATCATCCTTCTGTTTTTAATACTATTGCCTTTAAATTCATATGCTTCTAAACTGGATATCTACGGTTATTTTCAGCCCCAGTTTACCGGTATTTCTTCCAATGATGATTTTTATCAGCTTTCTTCCAATAAATTACGCATAGATTTTAAATGTGAATACTCCAAGCAGGTAACTTTTGGGGCTAATTATAATTTTATTGGGTATTCAGGAAAAACCCGCTGGAATATGCTGGAATATATTCCCAAGACAATAAGTAATGCCGTTCCTGCTAATCAAACCGACTCGTACGACGTTTTATACGAAGATGATATCATTCTGGATAACGCCTATATCAAACTTTCTTTTAAGTGTACAGATATAACCATGGGAAAACAACAAATATCCCCGGGCACCGGCTATGCCTGGAACCCTACAGATGTTTTTAACTATAAAGATTTACTCGACCCCACCTACGAACAGCCGGGGCATAATGCTTACCGTATTGATTTTCCGATTAACAACAAATACAGCATAGTATTACTCTATTCCCCGGAAAGAACATTGGAAAATTCCGGAAAATTAATCCGCATTAAAGGAAAATTAGGGCATTTTGATTATTCGCTTATTGGCATAGAAAAAGAATTTTTGCTTACCGATTATTTTACTTTTGATGATACAACCCGGAAAAGAAAAATTTTAGGAGGGGACTTTGTGGGTGAATTTTTGGGGCTGGGTGTATGGGAAGAATATGCCTACAATTTTATTAAAGACACTGACGATTTTTATGAATCTGTTACCGGAATTGATTACACTTTTATCGGAGGAA
>CBDUZB010000051.1:0-10859 GCA_965371605.1 uncultured bacterium | reverse complement strand
AAGTTATTAGTTATAAGTTATTAGTTATAAGTTATTAGTTATAAGTTATTAGTTATAAGTTATTAGTTAACTACAAAAAACAAAGATAAAAGACAGGCACAAAGACAGAAACTACAGTTATAAGTTAAAGAATAAAAAGGCACAAAGTAAAAAGAAAAGATAAAAGACAGGCACAGAGGCACGCAGAATGAAAGGAGAACAAGAAATACAGTTCGGAAAGAGGCTTATATTTTAGATTATAAAACTTGGTGAGAAATAATAATTGCTTCGGCAATTTCTTTCATTGATTTTCGGTTATCCATACTTTTTCTTTGCAAGCGTCGAAAAGATTCCTCTTCACTTAAATCGTTTTTCTTCATTAAAATGCCTTTTGCTCTTTCCACCAGTTTTCTTGTTTCCATTTCTTCCTGAATAATCTTTGTTTTCACCATCAACTGGGCATTTTCAATAACAATTGCCGCCTGATTAGCCACGGCAATAAAAGTCTCTGTTTCACTTTTAGTGAATTTATGAGGTTTGGATGTATAACTATTTATTACCCCGATTACCCGTCCTTTAACGCTTAAAGGAACACTCAAAAGAGAACATAAATTCTCAGTTACTGCTATACTTTTATTTAGATACCGTAGATTTTTCTTTACATCGATAGTCTGAATAGAAATGTTTTCCTTAGCTACCTGACCGGAAATACCTTCACCTAATTTTATGTGGGGTTTTTTATTGTAAGCTTCACTGACCGAATGACTTGCCCGAATAACTAATTCTTTTTTTTCTTCATCTAAAAGCATTAAAGAACATATTTTCGAACCCATTACCTTTGCCGTTACAGTAACAATTAGACGTAATATGTCATCAAGATAAAGATCAGAAACAATAGTTTTACTGACTTCCTGAATTGCTTTAAGCCTTTTAGCGTAAGTTGATCGATTAGATTTTGAAACAGCCATAATTTTTACTCTACACTATTTATAATTTATTTTTTAAAGTTATTTACGTTTTTTGTCTCAGACAATCAAAACCTTCCCCTAACCTGCAATCTACACAAGTATCCACTATATTTTCTGCCATTGAAAGCTGTGATTCACACAAACCGCAAAAAAACTCCTCACCTTTTTTCATCGGGCCGGGACAAGGGGTAATAGTCATTGGACAAACACTTATACAATCATTACATCGTTTACAAAATTCCGGGCGTTTATCAAAAGGCAAAGCAACATGGCGTTCACTACCACGCCCGACAAACCCCAAAGATTTAGATTGCCATGTTTCACTACAAACTCTAACACACCGTCCGCATAATACACAATCTTTGTTACGGAAAGGATAGCGTACCTCTTTGACTCCACATCTAACGGCGATATCCTGAATAGCACGTGAATTAGGTGCCTCAGCTACTAACATTTCCGCAATATTTTTTCTTGCTTTAAGTATTCGTTCTGTATGAGCTAAAATTACCATTCCTTCTTCTGCTTCCAGCGTACAAGAAGTAGTAACTTTTGATTTGCCGTTTTTTACAACCTCTACGATACACAACCGGCACGCACCTATGGGACTAATCCCGGGCATATGACAAAGATGCGGAATACATATACCATAACTTAAAGCAGCGTCTAATACTGAAGTAGTCCGCGGAGCGCTAACTTTAGATCCGTTAATTGAAAGTGTTACATATTCTTTCATTTGTTTTCCTCTTATGAAATAGTAATTGCTTCAAATTTACATACTTCTTTACAAATACCACATTTTTCACATTGGTCATCATTAATTTTGTGACTTTTTTTCTTCTCTCCTGAAATAGCACCATGAGGACAAGCCTTCAGACAACTTCCACAACCGGTACATTTCTCTTCATCAATTGAATAATGTATCAAATTACGACAGACACCGGCAGGACATCGTTTATCTTTTATATGGGCTTCATATTCGGATTGAAAATATTTAATCGTAGAAAGTATTGGATTGGGAGCTGTTTTACCCAGGGCACATAAAGAGGCTATTGATATTGTTTCCGCTGTTTCTTTAAGCAATTCCATTTTTTCTTCTGTTCCCTTGCCTTTGGTAATATCATCAATTATTTCTAACATACGGCTTAAACCCACTCGGCAAGGAACGCATTTACCGCAAGATTCATCTAGAAGAAATTTTAAAAAATATTTAGCGACATCAACCATACAGGTTGATTCATCCATAACTACCATACCGCCGGAACCCACCATTGAACCGGCTTCGGTTAATGCCTCAAAATCCACAGGTAAATCAAAAAGCTCCTCCGGCAAACAACCTCCGGACGGCCCTCCTGTTTGAACTGCTTTTATCCTTTTTCCCGTAGCAGAGCCACCACCTATATCATATATAATCTTGCGCAAGCTGGTGCCCATAGGAACTTCAATTAATCCTGTATTTTTTATTTGTCCGGTGAGAGCAAAAATTTTCGTTCCTTTACTTTTAGCAGTACCTTTTGAAGAGAACCAGGACGCACCATTTTTTATAATAAACGGAACATTAGCCCATGTTTCAACATTATTTAAATTTGAGGGAAGTTCCTTAAACCCTTTATCTGTTGTATGAATATCCTTAGGTTTTGGTTCACCCACTTTACCTTCTAAAGAGGCCATTAAGGCGGTTGATTCTCCACATATAAATGCTCCACCTCCCCTAACTATCTTTATATCAAAAGAAAAGTTTGTCCCAAAAATGTTTTTACCTAAAAGCCCCAATTCCTCTGCTTGTTGAATTGCTATTTTTGAATGTTTTACTGCAAGTGGGTATTCATTTCTCACATATATATAACCATGTTCTGCACCAATGGCAAACGCACCAATAAGCATCCCTTCAATAACTAAATGAGGATTACCCTCTAACACACTTCTATCCATATATGCCCCGGGATCCCCCTCATCTGCATTACAAATAACATATTTTGGATTGCCTTCGGCATTTCGGCAATATTCCCATTTTTTCCCTGTAGGAAATCCTCCTCCCCCTCGGCCTCTAAGCCCGGATTCTTTTATCTCTTGTATGATTTCTTCCGGGGACATCTTGGTCAAAACCTTAATTAATGCCGAGTATCCACCCTGGGCTATATAATCGTTAATATTACACGGATCAATTAACTTGTTTTGTTCAAGAATAGTACGATTCTGGGATTTATAAAAAGGAATATCTCTCTCATAAGTAATTTTCTTTCCTGAAGCCGCATCTGTATATAATAATCTTTCTATAATCTTATCTCTCGATAGCGTTTCAGAAACGATTTCAGGGATATCTTTCGGTTTAACAGAAGAATAAAAAATATTTTCGGGTTCAATAACCATAAGCGGCCCTTGTTCGCAAAAACCATGACAACCCGTTGTTCTGATTTTTATCTTTTCTGTTAATCTCTTGTGTTTCAATTCTTCGGATAAAGATGTTATTATAGATGAACATCCCGATGCCTGACACCCTGTCCCCGCACAAAGAGTAACTATTTTACTATATTTCTGATTATCTTTTTTTGTTCTTTCCGACAGTTCTTTCAAACTTTTCATACTTGTTATTGTCTTCATTGTTTCTTACTTTCTTTACAAGATTTGTTACGATATTTTTGTATTAAAACACGTAATTTACCTGCAGTCATATGATCGTAATATTTTCCATCCAACACCACCACAGGACCTAATGCACAGGCACCCAGACAATTAACCGTTTCTACGGTAAATTCCCCGTCTTCGGTAGTCTCTCCGGGCTTAATACCCAATTGACCAAGTACTTCATCTAAAAACTTAGGAGCTCCCCTTACATGACACGCTGTCCCCATACACACAGTTAAAACATGTTCCCCCCGTGGTTTAAGAGTAAATGTTTTATAAAAATTTGCCACTCTGAAAACTTCAATCAAAGGCACTTCTAATTTTTCAGATACGACCCTTAATATATCTTCAGGGAGATAGCTATAGGTTTTCTGAACTTCCTGTAGTACTTCAATCAATTCAGATGAAGACTTTCCCGTCTTTTCTAATATGTTATTCAATTTTTCCATATGCATAATTTTAATTCCTTCTAAAGAATGAAAAGATAAATAATTTTTTCTTAAAAATCTTACTTGAAATTTTCTTTTGTAAAAAAACTAAGTTTTTTTTTAAAGCAGAGGAAGATATTTTTCCAGCTCAAAGGAAGTAATTTGAACCCTGTAATCTTCCCATTCTTTCTTTTTGTTAAGGATAAAACGCAGGAAAATATGTTCCCCTAAAGTTTCTTTGACGAATTCGCTCTTTTCCGCTTCTTTAATTGCCTCAAAAAGATTTAAAGGCAAACTGGTAATATTTCTTTTTTCTATTTCCGACATTTGCATCTTGTAAAGGTTGGGTTCTATAGGTTCGGGTAATTTATACCCTTCTTCCATTCCTCTTAAACCAGCCGCTAACATTACTGAAAAAGCAAGGTAAGGATTCGCCGCCGGATCCGGACAGCGCAATTCCATCCTGGTTGCCTTTTCATTGCCCGGCCGATATAAAGGTACTCTAATCAGGGTGGTCCTGTTCTTTTGTGCCCAGGAAATATAAACCGGTGCTTCAAATCCGGAAACGAGTCTCTTATATGAATTTACCCATTGACAAACTACCAGAGAAAATTCTCTTATGTGTTTTAATTGTCCGGCTATAAATTGCTTGGATAGAGAAGAAAGATGATGTTTATCTTTCGCATCATAAAAAGCATTACGTTCTTTCTTAAAAAGTGATTGGTGGGTATGCATCCCGCTGCCGTTGTGTCCTAATAACGGTTTGGGCATAAAAGTAGCATAAACACCGTGTTGTTGTGCAATCTCTTTAATAACATAACGCATCGTAATGATGTTGTCAGCCATAGTTAGCGCATCAGAGTAAGCAGGATCTATCTCATGCTGGCTGTGAGCTACCTCATGATGGCTGGCTTCTATGGCAATACCCATCTCTTCTAAAAGTCGCACTGTTTTATTGCGCATATCATTAGCTAAATCATTAGGGATAAGTTCAAAATATGTACCTTCATCGAGAATTTCAGTGTTTTTACTGTTTTTAAAATAAAAATATTCCATTTCAGGCCCTACATTAAAAGTAAAACCTTTCTTTTGGGCCTGTTCTAAATTACGCTTAAGAACATAACGGGGATCCCCGGGATAAGGAGTTTTATCCGGATTTAAAATATCGCAAAACATCCTGGCTACCGGCCCTTCTTCTGTTACCCAGGGAAGAATCTTAAAAGTTGAAACATCGGGCATAGCAAGAATATCCGACTCTTCTGCCTCGGCAAAACCGGTTATTGACGAACCATCAAAACCCTTACCGTGCTCTAATGTGGGTTTTAACTCTTTGGGAGTAATGGAAACACATTTCAGTGTCCCCAAAATATCCACAAACCAGAGTTGAATGGTTTTGACTTTTTTTTCTCTAACAATTTTCAATATGTCCAAACTTGCTTTATTCATCGTTGACCCTTTCTTTTTTTAACAAGAAATAAACTAATGCTATTATGCATTATGGGTGCCATTTTACTTTAAAAAATTATTAATGTCAAGAAAAAACAATAAACTACCTCGGAAATAGTAAAATATATTATTTCCCGTTTTTGTTTTTCAACAAAGAAGAGTAGATTAGATTCTTTAAAAAGTTGCTACAAATATGAGCAAGTTATGATTTTTTTCAGACAAGTTCTTTATAATAATCTTGCAGGGGTTTGGGTAAATTTTTATCCTTAGCCACGGCTTGAATGCCTTCAACACTAGCCTGAGCAGCCATTAATGAAGTGATGTAAGGAATCTTATACTGTATCGCCTCCATACGAATAAAACTATCATCGTATTTGCCACTGCGTCCGATAGGTGTATTAATGATCAGATTAATTTCTTTATTTTTGATTGCATCGGTGATGTTGGGCTTGCCTTCATGTAGTTTCTTTAGCGGTGCACTTTCTATTCCTTTTTCCTTTAAGAAACACCCGGTGCCACTTGTAGCATAAATATTAAACCCCATTTTCTTAAGCTGTTGGGCAATGGGAACCAAGCCCTGTTTATCTTTATCAGCTACGGTTAAAAGGACATTCCCTTCCAGGGGAAGTTTAGTTCCTGCAGCTTCCTGCGCCTTATAAAAAGCAAGTCCAAAGGTATCAGCAATTCCCATAACCTCACCGGTAGCCCTCATTTCCGGCCCTAATAGAGGATCCACTTCGGGAAACATATTGAATGGAAAAACAGCTTCTTTTACTCCGACATAAGGAAGCTTATAAGTTTTCAACTCGGGAAAATCTTTAACTTTTTTACCTAACATTACCTGGGTTGCTATACGGGCTATAGGAATTCCCGTAATTTTAGAAACTAAAGGAACTGTACGCGAAGCCCTGGGATTTGCTTCAAGAATATAGACTTTATCATCACAAATAGCATATTGTATATTCATTAAACCTATAACCTTCAACTCTTTTGCAATTTGAGCTGTATATCTCTCTATTGTCTTTAAACATTCTTCTTTAATCGTTCTTGTGGGAATAGTACAGGCAGAATCCCCTGAATGAACACCGGCCAACTCTATGTGCTGCATAACGGCCGCAACAAATGTATTCTCTCCGTCGGAAAGAGCATCGACTTCTATTTCAACGGCCTGTTCAAGAAATCGGTCAATAAGCATCGGATATTCAGGGCTAACCTCAATTGCTTTTGCGGCATAATTTCGCAGCATAGTTTCATCATAAATAATCTCCATCCCTCGCCCGCCTAACACAAAAGACGGCCGCACTATCAGGGGATAATCTATCTTTTCAGCAATAGCAATGGCTTCTTCTAACGAACGGGCTATGCCACTTTCCGGCTGAAGAATATCAAGAGCGAACATCTTTTCGCGAAAACGTTCTCTATCTTCCGCTAAGTGAATACTCGCCGGTGATGTTCCTAAAATTTTTACCCCATTGTCTTCCAATTCCTTAGCAATATTCAAAGGAGTCTGTCCGCCAAACTGGACAATTACCCCTTCCGGTTTTTCTTTCTCATAAATTGCCAGAACATCTTCGATGGTTAACGGTTCAAAATAGAGTTTGTTGGAAGTATCATAATCAGTAGATACGGTTTCAGGATTACAGTTAACCATAATTGATTCATATTTTTCATCACGCAAGGCAAAAGCTGCGTGCACACAGGTATAATCAAATTCTATCCCCTGGCCAATCCTATTGGGGCCGCCACCTAAAATCATTATTTTTCTATTTGACGAAACAGGAACTTCATCCTTAGCATTATAGGTAGAATAATAATAGGATGTATCTGTTACACCACTGACAGGAACAGCTTCAAATCCTACTTTTTTTCCAATTGCAATCCTTTTTTCCCTAACTTCTTTTTCCTTTACCTTAAAAAGGCCGGCTAAATATCTATCGGAAAAACCCCATTCTTTAGCTTGTGCCAATTTTTTATCCGGGAGTTCCTTCCATACAATCTTCAGTAGTTCCTCTTCAAAATCAACTAATTCTTTCATTTCCTGAAGAAACCAACGTCCGATATAGGTCAATTTATAAAGTTCCTCTACCTCCGCTCCCTTGCGCAAGGCTTCATACACTAAAAAAATACGTTCACTGGAGGCATAAGCCAACTTTTCTTTTAATCTTTCCAGTGAAAGCGATTTAAAATTCTTAGCCCCTCCCAAACCGTATCTTTTTATCTCCAGTGAGCGAATGGCTTTTTGAAACGACTCTTTAAATGTCCTGGCAATACTCATCACTTCCCCTACTGCCTTCATTTGTGTTCCTATTCTATCCTGGGCACGGGGAAATTTCTCAAAGGCCCAACGGGCAAATTTAATTACTACATACTCCCCACTGGGTTGATATTTATCCAGTGTCCCTCCCTTCCAGTATGGAATCTCATCCATTGTTATCCCCACAGCCAGCTTTGTAGAAATAAGTGCAATCGGAAATCCCGTTGCTTTTGAAGCAAGTGCGGAAGAACGCGATGTTCGGGGATTAATCTCAATTACTGTTAATCTATCATCTTCCAAATTATGGGCAAACTGTACATTTGTCCCCCCAAGTACACCGATGGCATCCACTATTTTGTATGCAATTTCCTGCATCCGTCGTTGTAATTCCTGCGGAACCGTAAGCATAGGTGCCGAACAAAAACTATCCCCTGTATGTACTCCCATAGCATCAATATTTTCAATAAAACAGACTGTAATCTTTTGATTCTTTTGGTCCCGGACTACCTCAAGTTCCAATTCTTCCCATCCTAAAACAGATTCCTCAACTAAAACCTGATGTACTAAACTCACTGCTAATCCCCGACTTACTATGTCTCTCAATTCTTCAATATTATAGGCTATTCCCCCTCCTGTTCCACCCATAGTATAAGCAGGCCGTAAAACGACAGGATACCCCATTTTTTCCACTATTTTTTCAGCTTCTTCAATAGAATAACACGGTTCGGACTGCGGAATAGATATACCCAATTTGTTCATCATGTCTTTGAAAATAATGCGGTCCTCACCCCGTTCGATAGCATCAATTTTAACACCGATAACCTCTACGTTATGTTTATCTAATACCCCTGCCTTATGAAGCGCAGAGGCAAGATTGAGCCCGGTTTGTCCTCCCAGGTTAGGAAGAAGGGCATCAGGTTTTTCTTTTTCGATAATCTTTTCCAAACTCTCCAGGGTAAGCGGTTCCACATAGGTTTTATCAGCCATACCCGGGTCAGTCATTATCGTCGCAGGATTGGAATTAACCAGGATTACTTCATATCCTTCTTTCTTCAAAGCCTTGCAAGCCTGAGTACCTGAATAATCAAATTCACAGGCCTGGCCTATTATTATCGGACCGGAACCTATAATTAAAACCTTGTGAATGTCTGTTCTTTTGGGCATGGTTTACACTCCATTTTATAAATAAAGTGAATGATAAATACTAATTTATCACTCCTGAAAATTTCTTAAGGGGCATTTTACAAGTTATTAATTACATTTGTCAAGTAAAGGGAGCTCTTTTTATTTAAAAGTCATTTTTTTAATATTCTTTATATCTATTGGTAATAGGAAATCTTCTGTCTTTACCAAAGGCTTTAGAAGTGATTTTTATCCCCGGAGAGGATTGTCGGCGTTTGTATTCATTTTTATCAATCATCCGGATAATTTTTCTTGCCGTGCCAATACTAATTTTATTAGTAGTTATTTTTTGAGAACTTTTGTCCTCTTCCACATAACCCTTTATGATTTCATCTAAAATCGTATAAGGAGGCAAACTATCCCGGTCTTTTTGATTTTCCCGTAATTCCGCCGACGGTTCCCGGACAAGAATACTTTCCGGTATTACAATTTCATTTTCTTTTTCATTCGCAAATTCAGCCAGACGGTAAACCATCATCTTGGGCACATCTTTTATTACGGCAAATCCGCCGGCCATATCACCGTATAAGGTACAATACCCAACGGATGTCTCACTTTTATTTCCGGTAGTAAGTACCAGCCAATTAAATTTATTGGAAAAAGCCATCAGAATATTCGCTCTTATTCTCGCCTGTAAATTTTCTTCGGTAACATCATTTTTTAGCCCTGAAAACTCTTTTTGCAGTGCCCCTAAATAAACATTAAAAATCTTCTCTATCGATATTGTAATCAGTCTAATCCCTAAATTTTTAGCTAAAATACGGGCATCTTTCTGTGTCTCCGCTGATGAATAAGGGGAAGGCATTGAAATACCGACAACATTTTCTTTCCCTATTGCATCCCCGGCAATCACCGCGGTTAAAGCAGAATCTATTCCCCCACTTAATCCGACAACTACTTTCTGAAAACCGTTTTTTCTTATATAGTCACGCGTTCCTAATACTAAAGCAGAATAAATTTTATTTATCTCTTTTAATTTTTTTACTTTCCTCTGTTGTAAAACAGGCTTTTTACTATTTTCAGGGACACTTATTTTGATATAATTCTTACCTTTAATTTTATCGGCTGTTTTTTTTACGGGTAAATCAGCAACAATCAAGTCTTCCTCAAACTGTTTTCCCCTTATTATTTCCTTCCCCGCAAAATCAAAAATAACACTGTCTCCGTCAAAAACAAGCTCGTCCTGCCCTCCTACTAAATTATTATAACAGAGATAAGCCCCTGTTCCCTTTGCCTGTCTAATTAATATTTTCTTTCTCAAACTTTCTTTTCCGGCATAATAAGGAGAAGCGGAAATATTTATTATCAGTTGTGCCCCTTTGTCTGCCTGCAACCCGGCTACCCCTCCGGGTTCCCATATATCTTCACAAATATTAACCCCGAAAACAATCTGATTAATTACGAACAAAGGAGATTTTTTACCCGGTTTAAAATACCTTCTCTCATCAAAAACACCGTAGTTAGGTAACCTGGTTTTATGACAAATTCCTTTTATTTTTCCTTTACTGATTATAGCTGCCGCATTATATAAATGACCTTTTTTGTCCCGGTCTACAAATCCGACAACTACGACAATCGAGGAAACTTTCTTCACTAATGAATTCAATGATTTTAGATTATCTTTTACGAAATGCTCTTTTAACAATAAATCTTCGGGAGGATATCCACATATGGCTAATTCAGGAAAGGTTATTATGTCGGCTTTGAGCTTTTGAGCCTGCTTAATAAAACGGCCGATTTTACTGCTATTTCCTTTAAAATCCCCTACTACCGTATTGATCTGAGCTAAGGCTATTCTCACTTTTCCTTCCTTTTATTCTTGTCAAACTTCTGCAAAACAGCTGCCTGGTTATCTTGAAAATTGGCGAATACGCAAAATGTCTATTTCGAAATATTAATCATTGCTTTGCGTAAACTTTAAGCATTATACATCAAAAAAAAACAATTAGTCAAGCTATCTTTCTGCCTAAGTTTTGGACG
>CBDUZB010000050.1:0-10930 GCA_965371605.1 uncultured bacterium | reverse complement strand
TATCGACTGCTGGAGCGGAGCGGAAGTCTCGCCGGTCTTTAAGGCGGATGGACTATGGTCTTCTGTTTGTCTGTTTGTCTTTATCTGTCATCTGTCATTTGTTTTTGTTTTTTTAACTTATAACTCATAACTAATAACTTATAACTGTCGTTTTTATCTATGGACTATCGACTGCTGGAGCGGAGCGGAAGTCTCGCCGGTCCGCCTGAGGCGGATTAAGGCGGATCTTTTGTCTTTATCAAAATCTTAGTTTGGAAAGAGGAGTTCATTGTGCCTGTTAGAAAGCCGGAATGGTTGAATAAAAAAATTAATTTTAAAGATTGCCGTCAGATAAAGAGCTTAATTAGTGATTTAGATTTGCATTCTGTTTGCCAGGAAGCAAATTGTCCTAATATTTCCGAATGTTTTTCCCGGGGGGAGGCAACTTTTCTTATACTGGGTAAAACCTGTACCCGTGGATGTATGTTTTGTAATGTAGATAAAGGGATTCCCCTTGCTCCTGATGAGGAAGAGCCAAAAAGGGTTGTTCAGGCAGTAGCCAGGCTTAAATTAAAACATATAGTAATTACCAGTGTGACCAGGGATGACCTTTCCGACGGTGGAGCGGAAATTTATGCTCGTACTGTTTTTAATATTCGCCAACAATTAAAAAAGGAAAAAGTAACTATAGAAGTACTTATTCCGGATTTTAAAGGGAAAGAAGAAGCTATAAAAATAGTTGTAGGGGCAAAGCCGGATATTATTGGGCATAATATAGAGACGGTTCCTCGTTTGTATAAGGATTTGCGCCAGGGAGCGGATTATTTTAGAACACTTACTCTTTTAGAAAAAGTTAAGGATTTTAATCCTCAAATTTATACAAAATCATCACTAATGTTGGGGTTAGGTGAAAACGAAGAAGAAATTTTGAATGTTTTTTCCCAACTACGCCAGGTGGATTGTGATTTTTTAAGTATAGGACAATATTTAGCTCCCAGTTTGCAGCATTATCCGGTAAAGAAGTATTATCATCCTCAGGAATTTATTTATTATCGAGATAGGGCAAAAGCAATGGGTTTTCTTCATGTAGTTAGTGGCCCTTATGTGCGTAGTTCCTACCGGGCAGGGGAATACTTGCCGGCAGTTAAGAGTAATTCTCAGACGATAGATGAAACAAAGACAAAGACAACAGACAAACAAAAGTCCATAGTCCATCCGCCTTACTGACTGGCGAGATTGTCGCGCTGCTTTAGCAGTCGATAGTCCATAGACAACGGAATAAAGACAACAGATATATGAGTTGGAAGTTTAAATTGATTAAATTGAGGTTTAAAAAAAAGAGGTTTAAAAATGTTTGTTAAAGGGTGGGCACTTGTCCGCCTAAGGAGGAGGCCCACCCCTACGCGAAAAATTTGCTAAGTCGTTCAAAACACATTTTGCCTTCATTTTTCTGGAGCAAAGCGGAAGTCTCGCCGGTCTTTAAGGCGGATTTGGAATTTGAATTTGGGAATTGGGAGTTTGAAATGCGTTGTCCTAAGTGTAATTATGAAAACAAAGCGGATAGTTTATATTGTGGAATGTGTTATGAAATTTTAAAAAGAGAAATGGAAAGTTTTTTTCCAAAACCGGAAGTGGAAAATAAAAAAGGTAAGAAAAGAAAAAATTGGTTATATTTTTTAGTTTTTTTAATGTTGGTGGGCAGTTATTTTACTTTTAAAAAATATAATAAATATCGAATTGCTTCCGGGTTTATTGATACTTCTCAAGAGCCCTTACAAAAAAAAGTCAAAGAAAAAGAATTTATTCGGTACCATTATTTAAAAGGGGAAAAATATAAAATTGTTGTTTTACCTTTGTGGTTTTATGATATTTCAGCGAAAGTTGTAGGGGTTAGGAATTGGCGGGATTGGGAAGAGCAGGACTGTCCTATCCATAAAGAAATTTTTCCGGTAGATATTGGTTTAGTCTGGGGCAAAGTAGCAGAAAGCAAATATAGTGGATATATTAAATTTTATCATACGCCGGCTAGCCGTTTTTTACATTGGAAATACAAATTTCCCTTTGGTGCGGAGAGTTTGAATCAGCGTTATATAGCTCAACATTTCTCTAACAACCATATATTTCCTGCTAATGATACTTTAAAATGGGTTATAAAAAAAATTAAGAAAGGGGACAGGATAAAAATTGAAGGGTATTTAATACAAATGAATATTTATAAAGATGGAAAGAAGTTTTATACGATTAGTTCTTCTTCTTCCCGGAAAGATGCTTGGGGAGGAGCATGTGAATCAATATATGTGAAAAAAATCCGGATCAATAACCGAATATATGAATAACAAAACCTAAGAAGTTCATACCTGTAATTTCAACAGGCTCTAATCTTAAAAGTCTTATCCTAAAAAAATACGAAGTTTATAAGTATTGCCTCTCCTTAATTTTTTATTATCATTAAAAATTTGATTTATTTGTGAAAATGTTATATAATACAATGTTAAATTCTCTTATAATTATTGTCAATCTGGAATTTTATTTAAATATATAACCATTTCGGAAAGAAATTCAAAACAGTGGATAAGTTGTGAATATTGGAAGATGTGTCTTATAACGTTATTAATTGGGATAAAAGAGAGAAACTGCTAAGGAATGTCGGTAAAAAAATATTTAATGCGGAGTTTATTTTTTAATGAAAATAAAAGTTAAGAATAAAAAAAAATGGGTGGTTATAATAAGTATCTCTTTGGTTTTGGGGATATTGATTTATGTTCTTCAGAATACGGGTATTGTATCGCAAAGTTTGAATCTTTTGCTTACTCCGTATTTGGAAAAAACACTTAAACGGAAAGTTTATATAGGAAAAATTTCCTCAAATTTTTTTAATAAAATTATTTTAAAAGACATTATTGTCTCTGATTCGGGAAGTTTTGAGGAGGGGATATTTTTAAAAAGTAAACGTGTGGTTTTTTATTATAATTTTTGGGATATTTTTAGGAAAAAAGAAAAAAGTAAGATAAATAAAGTAGTTGTCGTTTCTCCTCATTTATTCCTTACCAAAGAAGAAAACAAGTGGAATATAGGTAAAGTAACATCTTCGGCTAAAAGTTCCCTTCCTTTTGTGCTTTTGCCCAAAGAAGTAATAGTAAAAAAAGGAAAACTTTTTATAGATGAAGAAGGGAAATATTTTTCTTTTCAGGATGTTTCGGGTGAATTCAATTTTTATCAGGATAAAATAATAACCGGAAATATTTGGGTGAAAAGAGAAATCGGCACTAAAGAAAAGCTGAAGTTATTTGGGCATGTAGATTTGAATAAAAAGTCTTTCGATTTAAATGTTGACATGAAAGAAATAGATCCGGCCTATTGCTCGGAATTTATAAAATGGAGCCCCAGAATAAAATTTCTTGAAGGCAAACTGGATTTGAATTTTTGTATAAAAGGAATTTTTCCTCTAAAAAAAGAATTTTTGAAACAGGTGATTTTTGACGGTACAATTAATTTAAAAAAAGGGGTAGTAAAAATTGACCCATATCCGGAAAAACTTTCTAATATAAATGGAAAGTTAGTCCTTAATAATAAAAAAATTGAGGTTTCCAAATTGACCTTAGATATAGCTGATTCCCCTTTTTCTTTTTCCGGAAGAATAGAAAATCCAGTGTTACAGCCGAATTTTAATTTACAATTATTATCTCAGGATTTTGATTTTTCTTTATTACGGAAGTTGTTTTCTCAAGGAAAATATTTAGAGGAAATGAAGTTGGAAGGTAGAGGGAAAATAGATCTTAAAGTTAAAGGAAGTATTTCTGACCTTATTTTTACCGGTGAAGTGAAAGGGGAAAAAGGCAGGATAAATGATGCCCAAATAGACAATTTAATGGTGGATTTTAAATACAATAAAAATGTTTTCAATTTGTCTAAATTTTCTTTTCAGATGGGAGAAGGGGGTGTTTATGCCGGCGGGGTATTGGATTTTAATTTACCTGCCCTGGTTGAAAAACCTGATTTTTTTATTTACGCAAAAAATATAAACCTTGATTTTTTAAGCAAAATGTTTGGTTTAGGGGAAATAGAAGGGAAAAGTAATTTTTACCTAAAAGTGAAAGGATCTTTATTGTCTCCCCGGATAACCGGAAAAATTAGTTTGTTTGATCTGAATATGGAAGAGGAAAAATTTAAAACATTGAGAGCTGGTTTTAAATACGAGAACAAGCGTTTAGAAATTACGGGAAAGACGGATAACCAGCGTTATAAAATTAGAAGTCGTGTAGAATTAACCAAAGAAAGGATTAAAATAGATGCGTTTAATGTGGTTCTTTCAAATAAAGGAAAGATAAATATTGTGGGTAGTATCTTGAACGAAAAAGATAAAAAGGTTGATCTTAAGTTAAACGCTGAAAATATTGAAGGAAAAGAATTGCCTTATTTAAAGAGGTACTTTCATGATATAGAGGGAGGATTTGATTTTAAAGGCAGGGTAAAGGGCAAATTAATTGCTCCTTTCTTAAGCGGCAGATTATTTAGTTCAAATTTAATGATTGCCGGAAACAGTTCGGATTTTAATGCTCAAATAAAGCTGAACAAAGACGTTTTAGATATCGTTTCCTTTAAGTTAAGTGAGTATTCGGGATTTTTTAAGATGAAACTAAAAGGAGATAAAATAGGTAAAGCCAAATTAACAGCTAACCTGGCAAAGGCAAAAATGTTTTTCACTTTGTTTGGCCTTCCTGAGGCCAATATTGATAATCAGACTGAATTAACAGGAACATTACTTATTGATGGTTCTTTCGGTGATTTTAAAAGATTGAAAGTGGAAGGAAAAATAGACTTGTCTCCATTGGTGGGTTTTAAAGAGGTTTCTTTAGACAGGGTAAAAGCAGATTTTTTTATAGAAAATAAGGTGCTTAAAATAAATACTTTACATGTTGGGCAAAAAAACGGAGAAGCGTTAGTTTGTGGGCTAATTGGTTTGGATAATCGGGCAGAATCGGAAAATAAGATTAAATTAGCGGTTAATTTTACATCTTTCCAAAGCGGTGAGGTGATAATAAATGGAAAGACAGATTATACGGGAAGCATTATTTATCAACCAACTTTAAACATAGAAGGAAATATGCGTTCCTCTAATTTAAAAGTGAATGACAAAGAATTTAAAAAGGCCAGTAGTAATATTGGGTATAAAGAAAAAACAATTAATTTTACTTCTCTTAATCTGGATGAAGAATATAAGGGTAAATTGAAAATTGATTTTTCTAAAAAACCGAATGTTAAAGGAAATATGTCCGTTAATATTAAAAAGATATCTTCTCTTTTTTCTTTGGTGCCGGATAAATTTTCTAAATTGTCTATACCCAAAGGACAAATTAAAGGAAAATTTTTTATTTCAGGATTGCTTTCAGATCCGGATATTAGGGCTTATCTGCATATTTTTAAAGCACAGTTTCGTAACATAAATTTTGATTTTCTATCCAATCTTTTTTATCACAAGGGAAGGTTGAAAGTAAAAACTAATTTATTGCAGATTGGAAAAGAAGGAAGGGTATATGTTTCCGGGAGTGTTTCTTTTAAGGATAAACAGGTGGAGGGTGCGGGGACTAACCTGCTTTTTAAGTTAAGCAAAATAAATTTAAAGCTTTTAAAAAATTTATTAAAGACAGAAAAAAAGATTAAATTAGAGGGAATAGCCGGGGGGACATTAAACTTAACAGGGAGTTTGTCCGATCCTGTTTGGGTCGGTGACATCCAGACATGTAATGGTAATATTGAGTCTTTTAAATTCAGGGAGTTGGATACAAAATTTATTTTAACCGATAAAAAAATAATGTTTTCACGGTTTTCCGCAAAAAGGGAGGAGGGAGAAATTGTTTTTTCTCCCGGGAGTTATTTTGATTTTAATCAATCCGATTTATGGCAGTTTCAGATAAAGCCTGTTTTAAAAAACATTAATTTATTTAATGTTTCTTTTTTTGGTGGTTTTCAGGGAAAAGGAAGTGTAGGATTTAGTCCTGTTTTAAAGGTCAAAGCGGAAGTAATTACGGATAATTTATGGGTAAATCATCATAATTTTGAAAAAGAAAACTTAAAAATATCTTTTCATAAAAATCAACTGGAATTTATTTCGTTTAAGGAAAAAGATAAATATTTAGAAGGGAAAATTGATTTTAGCAATAAACCGGCAATTATTTTTGACAAGGTAAAGATTTATAAAAAAGGGGAAGAGATATTTAGTGCCGGAGGTTTGTTGGACGTAGAAAAAGATAAGACAAATCTTCTGATTCGCGGATTAAACAGTGGAATAGAAGTTGAAACGGTTATTAATCTGTTGAATATAAGAATTTTTCAGATGACCGGTAGAAGCAGGTTCAATTTAAAAATTAAGGGGAATTTAAAAGAGCCTTTTTTTTCCTGTAATTTAGATATTATGCAGGGTAGTTTGGCCGGATTAAAATTTGATAATTTAAAGTCTTCACTATACACAAAAAAAAGGATGATAATTATTGAAGAACTAAATGTTACCAGAAAAAATGAACATTTGCTTACCGGTTCGGGAGAAATTCCTTTCGTTTTTACTCAGAAAGGGAAAGAAGAAAACAGAATGCAAAAGCTGAATCTCAGTCTTTCTCTCCAAAGTAAAGAAGGATTGTCTCTTTTAAGTTCTCTATCTGATAAGATAAAAAAGATCAAAGGGGATGTAGAAGGAAAGCTTAAGGTAAAAGGGACGTTAGCAAAGCCGGAAATAAAAGGTTATCTTGCAATTAATGATGCCCAAATAAGCAGCAAGGATGTAATGAGGAAAATCAAAAATTTTAAAGTAGATATTCAAATGGAAGGGGAACAGATACGGATAAAAAAAATTTACGGCGAAATAGGTAAAGGAAATATAAATATATGGGGACGCATGCATTTGAAAGAATTTTTTAAATTGGAAAAATTTGATTTATATATGGAAACTTCTAAAGAAAGGGGAATTCCCCTTTCTTTAAAAGACATTCCAATACCCCAGAATACATTTTTTGACCGTTTGTTTCCCAATTTACCATCTTCAGGAGAAGCTAAGATTAGTGCCCATTTTTATGGTAATTCTCAAGATTACCACATAGATGGAACTGCGGAATTATTTAACACTCATTTTACTTATCCTCCTGTTCCTATGAAGAAAATATGGGAAGACAGGGCCTATCGAGAAAGTAAGCAATGGAGTTTTTTAAATCAAGCTATTTGGAATTTTCAGATAAATGCAGTAGAAAATGTTTGGTATGAAAATCAGTTTGCTAATGCAAATGTAAAGGGGTGGATAAAACTTAAGGACAAAACAAAAAAAATTAGGGTTTCGGGAAAAGTTGAAGCGATAAAGGGAGATGTGAATTATGTGGGAACAAATTTTGAAATTAAAGAAGCTACTTTGGAGTTTAAGGATGGAGTAGGGTATTTAGAGGGAAAAGCGGAGACGCTGGTTCAGAGGCTTGAGTCACAAACAAGTGATGATGGCCGATGGACAGAAGATATTATTGTGATGGTTTTTGAAAAAGGTAAATTGGGTGAGGTTAAACCGATATTTTATTCTAAAAATTTCCCGGATACTAATTCCGAACAAGCAATGAGGTTAGCTATTGCCGGGGTAGATGTCGATAATATGCCTGCGGAAGAGCGTGAAACATTTTTAAAAAGAGAAGTGGTGAGACTTCTTGATAGCACGTTGGCCAGTCCTTTTATAAAGAATATTTTGAAAAGAACAGGTTTATTAGATGTGGTTAAGGTAACCAAGGAAGACGAAAAAGTAGAGCAAAATGGTTATTCAACCATTGATACCCAATCTGGGCAGGCCAGTATTTGGAACGGAACGACTATTACCGTAGGTAAGTATTTAAATGACCGGCTTTTTCTGGGATATTCTTTAGGATTATATGATAAACTTCAAAACAAGTTGGATATCAAACAGGAAATAGAAATGTCTTACCGATTAAAGAGGAGTTTATATATCAAAAGTATTTTAGGGCTGGAAGAAGAAGAAAAAAAGGTTTTTTTAGAACATCAATGGCGTTTTGGATGGCAGGAAGAAAAAGAGGAATAATTTCTTTACTTTCTTTAGGGATTTTGATACAATCTATGTTTGCTTATTTAGATGTTAAAGCATTGGGTTTTGATATAAAAAATGATGTCAATCAAGTGACGTTTATAAATTTCAAGGGATCAAGGTTGTTTTAATTATAAGATATAATGAAAAACACCTAATTCAAAATAAAAAAAGGAGTTGAGGATGTTTATCTACAAATTAAAAAGAATTGCGTGTTTATGTTTGGTGTTGATTTGTTCATGTCTTGTAATGGGGGCGAAGTTTGCTTTTGCCCAGGTTATAAAAGAAATGGAGGTGGTGGGAAACAAAACCATTACCAGTAAGGAAATTCTTGCTGCGGTGGAAGTCAGGAGAGGCGATAAATTTAATGAGGACAGCCTTAACGAAGGCATAAGAACTATTTATAATCTCGGATTTTTTGATGAGGTATCTCTTGAAGTAGAACCGTGTGAAAAGGGGATCAAGGTTGTTTTTAAAGTTGTAGAAAAGACACTAATCAAACGAATAGATTTTAAGGGAAACAAAAAGTTTTCTAACAAAAAACTAAAGGAAGAGATAATTCTTAAAGAGAAAGAAGCTTTTGACCGGAAAAAAATGGAAGAAGATGTCGAAAAAATAACTGTATTATATAAAGATAAAGGATATGCCGATGTAAAAGTGGAAGCCTTCACTACAACTCAGGAAAAGGACGGGTTGGTAGTAGTGACTTTTTTTATTACTGAGGGAAATCGGATTACTATAAAGAGGATTAATTTGTCCGGAGTGAAGGAATTCCCGGCGAAGAAAATTCTAAAGAAGATGAAAACAAAGAGGAAAAAAGTTTACAAAGAAGATGTATTTAATGCCGATTTAAAGGGACTGGAATTGTTTTATAAACAAAAGGGATATATAGAAGTGGAGATTCTAGAACCACGGATTAGCTATAATTCCGAGAGGACGGAAATGTATGTTGAAATCCCTATCAATGAAGGGGAGCAATTTAAAGTGGGAGAAATTACTTTTAGTGGGAATACTGTTTTTGAGGGGAAATTCTTAAAAAAGAAATTTCGTCTTTCTTCGGGAAAAATTTATGATGAAGAAAAATATCAGGAAGGAATAATGAACATTCAGAGTGTTTATGCAGAAAAGGGATATATCAGGATGGAGGTAAATCCACAAAAAGAATTAGACAGGGAAGAGAAATTCGTAAAGATTAATTTTGAAATTATAGAAAGAGGGAAGGTTTATATAGACAGGGTATATCTTGAGGGGAACACGATTACCAAGGAATATGTAGTCAGGCGGGAATTGTTAATAAAAGAAGGAGATCCGTTTAATGTAGGACTTATTCGCCGTACGCAGGAAAAAATTTATAATTTGGGTTTTTTTGAAGATGTAAAAGTAGATGTTGAGCAAACTGATGTTTTGGATAAAGCGGATTTGGTTTTATCGGTTGTCGAGAAGAAAACAGGTTTAGCCAGTGTGGGTGCAGGTTATAGTTCACAAGATGGGGTTTTGGGAACGATGCAGGTTTCTCAAACTAATCTTTCGGGCCGTGGACAAAAAATAACTCTTCTCTGGGAGTTTGGGAAGAAAAAACAGAATTACGAAATAGGATTTTTTGAACCATGGTTATTTGGAACGAGGAGTTCTTTTGGATGTAATATTTTTGATACGATAAGGATAAGAGATTATGTTTATACAGAAGACGATGTAGAGAAAACTGATCGTTATAAAGAGGGAAGAAGAGGGGGAGATTTAAGGGTTGGTAGACGGTTAAGTGATAAATATAGTACCAGTCTTACGTATTCTTATGAAGAAATAGAAATTTATGATGGCGATTCAGAATATATGAAGAGTCAGGAAGGGGTAGATGTTACCAGCAGTATAATCGAATATTTTGTGAGGGATAGTCGAGATAATGTTTTCGATGCATCAAGGGGTTCAAAAAATAGTATTTCTGTTGAAGTAGCCGGAGGTATTTTAAGCGGAAATAATAATTTTACTAAGGGCCTTTTTTCCAGCAGTTGGTTTTTTCCTACTTTTTGGCGCTTTGTTTTAGGGTTTCACGGGGAATTTGGCAGAGTGGAAGAATTTGGCTCTTCGGATGATGTCCCTATTTACGAAAGGTTTTATGTGGGAGGAGCGGAAAGTGTTCGTGGATATGACTATCGAGGACAAATCGGGCCATCAGAAGGTGGAAGATATATGGCCGTTTTTAATGTGGAGTATAAATTTCCCATAGTGATGGAAAGAGGACGGACAATTTTACAGGGGGCAATCTTTGCTGATGTAGGCGGGGCATGGTTAACAAAAGATGCTATAGATTTTAAAATAGGCTCAAGAGATGAGCAAATGAAATCCGGTGTAGGAGCAGGCATTAGATTTAAAACCCCTGTATTTCCTATTCGGCTTGATTGGGGTTATGGTTTAAATCATAGAGATTCGGTTCCTTCTTCTAATCTTCATCAATGGTATTTTACTATTGGCCAGGTTTTTTAAATCAATGAGACTTAGAGTTTTTGTCAGCATAAACTCCCTTGAAGGGAGTCGAAGGGGTCCCCGTAGCTTGCTGAGAGGCAGTTGATTTGGTTTTTCATGCAGGAATCCAGTATTTGTTTTGCCGGAGTCCGCTCCGCCTTAAGCGGATAAGGCGGGATATCGGGATTTAGAATTTGTCTTTAAAGAGACAGATAAGGGAGTGAAAAAATGAAGCGAAAGATTTTTTTATTATTATTTTCCATTTTCTATTTTTGCATTAATATTTCGTTATATGGTTTGAATTTATCTTCGGATTATGAACGTATTGGATATGTAGATATTAAAAAAGTTTTTAATGAATTTCCTAAGACCCGGGAAGCTAAACAAACATTAAAGGCAAAGATTAAACTAAAAAAAGAAGAGATA
>CBDUZB010000049.1:0-10984 GCA_965371605.1 uncultured bacterium | reverse complement strand
CGCCCTGACTTCCTAAAAAAGCTATTCCTGCAGTAGGATTGGCAGTTACCGCATAGAGCCATTCAATAATCTCATAAATTGCTGCAATTGTAAAAATAGATAATATACCAACTAAAGCCGTAAGTAATTTTGAATTTACCAGATTTTTTCTGTTTAGATACTCCGCTACAGGAAAGGCATAAAATCCCACGCTGAAATGCGCAATTCTGTCATAATGATTCCTTTCAAACCCAAAAAAATCAGTTATAAAATCAAAAGGTACTCTCTCAAAAGTAAAATATCCTCCCACCGTATGCAAAAATATCAAAACACTCATCATAATGTATGACAGGTTTGAAAATTGAAATTTTCTATGGGTTACAGCCAAGAATAAAACGAGCCCTACTATCGGCAGATTTTCCGCAAACCACACATCTCTATCATAGGGGTTTATTGCCAGGGCAATAAAAAATATCACATAGGTGAGCAGTAAATAATGCGGTAATTTCAATTTCATAAAAATTATCCCCTCGTTATTTGTGTTAAACTATTGTTTACACAATAGTCTGTTAAATATTTCCTTCCTGTCTAAGATAAAATAAACCCCCACCCATACTTTTTGCAAGTAATTGTTCCCCTAAAATAAATACTAAGCACAAAAACTTCATAGTTATAAACATTTATTCCCCGAACCAAAATCATCAAATAAACCAATATAAAAAATTGTTGCTTAAATATATCTATTGCTAATGGTAATACTTACTATCTGGTAAAAGCATAATAAATTACATAAATCCATGATAACAATCCGTGAATTATTGCCCAGATAATCGATCTATTAACCGACCAGGAAATAACCATCGCCAGAGCTGAACCAAAACTAATCCCGGACTTTATTACCTGTTTTTTACTTTGATAAAAAAGTGCTTCTGTTCCCATTTTGCCCCCCTACCTCTTTTAGTAATATCAAAAATGTTTTATTTTTTGGTAGGCACAGACTTTCCTTCAAATAAATGACAAACAAATAGCCTGCGTTCTCGATGGAAAAATTACGCAGACTAAAGTCTGCGGCTACCTAAAGTAGGATTATAGTATAAAGTTAAAGTACAATAAACAGCATCATACATTCAACAAGCTCAGTACAAGTTCATACCGCAACTACAGATCCAAAATGTAAACCTGCTCCTAAGATTTTATTCTGTTATAGTTAATATGGTTTGCCAGAAAATATTTTTAGGATTAATTTTCTTTCTTTTATTTATGGCCATAGTCAGTGGAACATGGGTAAAACACTGACTCCAGGAACTAATAAACATATCGGTTTTTCCTGCCATACCGGCATGAACGGCGTTCTGCCCAAAAAACAGACAAACGACAGAATCAAACGCATTAGCAGGACAACTGCGGATAGTATAACTGGGGTCGATATATTTTACCGTAATGGGAATATTTTTCTTTTTAAAATATTCCTTAATTGATTGTTTCAAAAAAAATCCTATATCTTTATGTCGAACATTTCCGGAAGCATCTTTTACTGTCTCTTTACTTTGTCCCATAAGATATTGTCCTGCACCTTCAGCAACAACGATGACTGCATGCTGTTTTCGCTCCAATCTTTTCTCTAACCGTCGCAAAAATCCTTTATCCCCATCAAGGGCAAAAGGCACTTCCGGAACCAGACAAAAATTTACATCACTATTAGCAAGAGATGCCCCGGTCGCTATAAATCCGGAATCTCTTCCCATCAATTTGACTAACCCAATCCCGTTAAAAGCGGCTTTAGCTTCTTCATTGGCCGCAGCAATGGAATTACGCGCTTCTTCCACAGCAGTAGCAAACCCGAATGTTGTCTCCGAACAATAAATATCATTATCAATCGTTTTCGGAATTCCAATTACAGAAATAAGTTCTCCCTGCTTTTTTATCTCTTTACAAAGATTATGTGCTCCGTTAAACGTTCCATCTCCCCCAATAGTAAAAAGAATCTTTATTTTATGCTTGATGAGGGTCTTTACCATATCCTCAAGATTCTGATGCCCCCGGCTGCTTCCTAATATCGTTCCTCCTTTGTGTTGAATCTCTTTAACAACAGAAGGATTTAATTCTAACGGCTCTTTCCTTGCTCCCGAAGACATCCCTTCATATCCGTATCTAAAACCTAATATTTTCTTAACTCCATATTGCCATTGCAATGTTAAAACTATTGTCCTGATAACATCATTTAATCCCGGACAAATTCCGCCGCAAGTAACAATCCCGCAAGTTATTTCCTCCGGATTAAAAAAAATATTTTTCCGGGGACCGGCAGGTTGAAAAGCCGGGGGGATTTCCCTGCAGTCAAAATACTGCTTATTTTTCTTAAAATCAGAATGAACTAAAATTTTGTCGTTATCATCGACAAACAAGGAATCATCCAGATTTAAAGGAGATTTTATTTTAGCCTCTCCTAAAGAATGTATATCTAAATTTTTTAACTCATCATCTCCGGGAATATGTGGTTCCATAACCAACTCCTTTTTTTATAGATAAAGTGATGTCAAAAATGTTTTATTTTTTTTCTTGTTTTTTAAAATAATCATCAATGGCGAATTTTAAAGCATCTTCGGCAAGAACAGAACAATGTGTTTTTTTGGGCGGTAACCCACCTAACGCTTTAACAACTATTTTATTAGATATCGCCAATGCCTCATCTATGCTCTTCCCTTTAATAAGTTCGGTAAGCATTGACCCACTGGCAATAGCCGCCCCACAACCAAATGTTTTAAATTTTACATCAACAATTATATTATCTTTTATTTTAATATACAATTCCATAACATCCCCACAAACAGGATTGCCTACATGCCCAATACCATCGGGATTTTCCATTTCTCCGACATTTCTGGGATGCTGAAAATGTTCTATTACTTTTTCGGTGTATTGCATCGTTATACTCCTTTGTATAAATCTTTTCTTTATTTCTTTTTATAAAAGGGGGATATTCCCCTCAAACGGCTTATAATTCCGGATAAGATATCCGCAACATAATCAATGTCCTCTTGAGTATTATCTTCACCAAGGCTAAACCTTATTGCCCCTTGAGCAACCTGAGGATTTACTCCCATTGCTTTTAAAACATGTGACGGTTCTAATGTTCCCGAAGTACAGGCTGAGCCGGTTGAAACAGCTATGCCTTTCATATCCAGGTCAAGAATTATTGCTTCCCCTTCTACCCCTTCAAAGCTTAAATTTAACGTGTTGGGTAATCTTTCCCGTTCATGCCCGTGCAAAAAAACATCTTCTATTTTTTCATTAATCCGGACCCATAACCTATCGCGTAAATTAGTCAGCCGTACTGTTTCTTCCTCCATTGTAATACGAACAATTTCTATTGCCTTCGCTAAACCAACAATCCCCGGGACATTTTCCGTCCCGGCCCGTTTATTTTTCTCATGGTGTCCGCCATGAATTAATGGCTGAATTTTTGTCCCTTTACGAATATAAAGAACACCAATACCTTTAGGCCCGTAGATTTTATGCCCGGATAAGGAAACTAAGTCCACATTTAATTCATCTACTTTTAGCGGAATTTTACCTGCCGATTGAACGGCATCTATATGAAAATAAATCCCTTTTTCTTTAGCTATTTTTCCAACTTCGGCAATTGGCTCTATTGTTCCCATCTCATTATTGGCATGCATAATGCTAATAAAAATTGTTTCATCCTCTATTGCTTTTTTTACGTCTTCCGGATTAATTAAACCATATTTATCTACCGGAAAATAGGTAATCCGAAACCCTTGTTTTTCTAAATATTTACAAGAATTTAAAACCGCATGATGTTCTATCGACGAAGTTATGATATGTTTTCCTTTAGCCTGGTTAGCATACGCAATTCCCTTAATTGCAAAATTATCCGCTTCCGTTCCACCGCCGGTAAAAATTATTTCCCCGGACTTAGCCCCAATAAAATCGGCCACTTTTTCCCTCGCCTCTTCCACCGCTTTTCGTGCCTGTTGACCAAATTGATGAAAACTGGAGGCATTACCGTAAATTTCTGTATAATAAGGCAACATTTCTTTAACTACTTCCGGATGCACCGGAGTAGTAGCGTTGTGATCTAAATATATTTTTTTCATTACATTCCTCTGTTTTTATTCCTCTTTAAAAAGTTCTGTGGAAAAATAACGCTCTCCTGAATCAGGAAAAATAACTACAATAACCTTTTCTTTGTTTTCTTCGCGCGCACCAATTTCCAATGCTGCACACATTGCCGCTCCGGAAGAAATCCCTACAAATATTCCTTCTTCCTTAGCCAATCGCCTTGCACACTCTATTGCCTCGTCATTGGTTACTTTGATTACTTCATCAATAATATTTTTATTTAAAACTTCCGGTATAAACCCGGCTCCGATTCCCTGAATTTTATGTAACCCCGGCCTGCCGCCGGAAAGAACAGGGGAATCCGCCGGCTCCACCGCTACTGCCTTAAATTGCGGATTTTTTTCTTTTAATACCTCGGCTATCCCGGTAATAGTCCCTCCGGTACCTACCCCCGAAACCAAAATATCTACTTTCCCACCGGTATCCCTCCATATTTCCAAAGCGGTAGTCTCCCGATGTATTTGAGGATTAGCAGAATTTTTAAATTGTTGTAACATAAACGCTTTATTATTTTCTTTGGTAATTTCTTCTGCTTTACTAATCGCACCCTTCATCCCTTTGTCTCCCGGGGTTAAAACTATTTCCGCACCAAGTGCTATAAGCATTTTTTTTCGTTCATTGCTCATTGTATCAGGCATAGTGAGAATTAATTTATATCCCTTAACCGCACAGACAAAAGACAGGGCAATACCCGTATTTCCACTAGTTGGTTCCACCACTATAGAATCTCCTTTGAGCAACCCTTTCTTTTCCGCCGCAGTAATCATACTTACTCCGATACGGTCTTTTACACTCCCGCAAGGATTAAAAAATTCCAGCTTTCCCAGAATCGTTGCTTTCATCTTTCCGGCTATTCTGTTTAATTCTACCAACGGGGTATTTCCCACCAATTCAGTTACATTTTTAGCTATTTTAATTCTATTCGAAACGAATTTTATTTTGTTTTTCATCTTTTCCCTCTAACACTCTTAATCTTTAATAATTAAACTTTCCGGCTTATCTCGATTTACTTATATATAATACATCTGTGTCTTCGCTTTAGTCAACTTCTTTTTTTGCATTTTATTCATATCGGCCAGAGTTATTGAATCCAGTGCTCCCAACATTGCTTTCTCTAATTTTCCCCATATATCACGCATAATACAATCCTCTGCCCTTTTACATAATTTTTTATCCTCAACACATAATACCGGAACAACCGGCCCTTCTACAACCTGAATTACTTGGCTCAATCTGATTTTTTCCGGCGGCATGGCTAAAGAAAATCCTCCGTTTCTCCCTCGTGAACTTCTCACTAAACCCGCTGATACCAAGGCGGCCATCATTCGTTCCAAATACCTTTCAGAAATTTCCTGCCTTTGGGCTATATCACGCAATAACACCGGCCCTTTTTTATAATTGAGCACTAATTCCAACATTGCCCTTGCTCCATAACGGCCTTTTGTCGAAAGCTTCATCGTACCATCCCCCTAAAAACTACTAATCCTATCGTTTTGGTGATAATTGTAACATATAAAAAAAAACCTGTCAAGAGACAGACAAAACTTTAGAAAAAATTTGGATTAAATAAATCTAATATTTTTTTTGAAACAATTAAATCTTATCCAAAAACATTAATACCCCTATCACAATGAACAAAGAAGCCCCCGCATGGCGAATTATTTCCGGCCTTATATATTTTCCAAATGTCGCACCAATTAATACGGAAATGGCCGTCACAATTATGTATGCTGATATAGACCCCAGCCATACTGTTAAGGGTTTTCCTGATTTTGCAGACATTCCTATCCCCACTAACTGGGTCTTATCCGCAAGTTCCGCCAAAAATATTGCTCCGAAGGTTGCTATAAATAGTTTCCAATCCATACCTTTCCTCCTCTTTCCGAAAATCTTTCCTTCCTCAAGCACTCCAAATTAAATATATTCCACCTAAAATGACCAATATCCCGCATATTTTTTTAAGAATTATTGCTCCCCGGGATTTCTCATTCCAGTTTAAATAATGTTGTACCACACCGGTAAAGGTTCCGGCAAAAATGATTACCGAACAATGGCCAATACCGTAAATAAGCAGTAAGGAGACTCCATAAAGAAATTGTGTCGATGCTATTTTAAAGGCAACACCCAGCATCGGTGCCATATAGGCAAAAGTACAAGGGCCAAGAGCAATACCAAAAACGAGGCCCGGTATAAAACCAGCCAATAAGCCTTTTCTCTTGAATGTGGGTTGCCCTGATTTTCCAAAAAAGGGAAGAGGGATAATCTCTAAAAGATGAAGGCCTACGATAAAAAAAATTATCGCAACAAAATAATTTCCGTAAGGGCCTATATCCCCCAGCATTCTTCCCAAAAGACCGGTGATTAATCCTATTGCAGCGATAGTTATTAAGATACCTGAAGAAAAAAGCGTGGCTATAAGAAACGTTCTTTTCGTAGATATTCTGCCCTGTTCGTCAATAAAGCCTACAATTAAAGGAATGCTGGCCAAATGGCAGGGGCTTAACAATATACTTAACACCCCCCAGATAAAAGAAGCTATTATGGCAAGAATTGGCCCTGCCTGAAGAGAATTGGACAACCACTCAAACATGGTTCTGAGCATTATTTAACCCCCTGCTTCTTCAAAACTTTGATCAATTCATCCTTAGAAAAAAACCCCTGATGTCTAAAATATTCCTTTCCGTCTTTATCCAGAAATACTTGTGTGGGAATTGTTCTGATACCATACTTCCGGGCATAAGGCTTGCCCTCCGCAGTCCAGACATCATAGAAAATTACTTTTACCTGTCCGGCATATTCCTCTTTAATTTCCTCTATAATCGGCTCCATCATCCGGCAGGGAATACACTTTACCGATCCCAGCTCTATAAAAGTAACTTTTATGTCTTCTTTCTCCTGTTTCGGCTGTTTTATTTCATTTTTAGTTTCTTTTCCCGGATTTTCCTGCTTTACCCGAACCCCTTTTCTTTCTGTTGTCTCTATTTTATTATCTGTCTTTTCCCGGGGAAATTCCTCAGATATACCGCTGGTAGCAGCTTCTGCTTTTCCCTCTATAATTTCTTCTTGCCTATTATTACATCCCATTAAAAAAAACAATGTTACCGCTATTAACAGGGGGGAGAAAATTTTTGCTATTTTATAATCCATTTTTTTCTCCTTTTTATTTTTTACCAAAAAAATACCGCTTAATTTACTTCTTCAACCACTTTTTAATTTCTTCCACACTGGGTATTTTACCGCTAGATTTAATTTCCCCTTTGATAACCAAAGCAGGAGTAAGCATTACTCCCCTTTTCATAATATCTGCAATCTCCGTTACTTTAACTATCTCTGCTTCAATCCCTGTTTCTTTTACTGCCTGCTCTGTATGCTCGAAAACTTTTTTACATTTGGGACAACCCGTTCCTAAAATTTCAATTTTCATTACTTTTTTCTCCTTATATTTCAATTTTTTTATTATAACGTTAAAATAAAAAACCAAAAATCATCCCGCTAAATGTAGCCATAACTACTACCAGAAAAATATATACCAGTGTTTTTTTCGTTCCCATAACATTCCTTATTACCAGCATATTGGGTAAACTTAAGGCCGGACCTGCCAGCAAAAGCGCTAAAGCCGGGCCTTTACCCATCCCTGCCCCCAGCAATCCCTGAAGTATGGGTATTTCCGTTAATGTGGCAAAATACATTAAAGCTCCCGCTATAGAGGCAAAAAAATTAGCCCCTAAACTATTCCCCCCGACTAATTTCTCTATCCATTGAGCAGGGATTAATGCCTGATGCCCGGGCCTTCCTAATAAAAACCCGGCAACAAAAACTCCTGCAAAAAGCAAGGGCAATATTTGTTTGGCAAATCCCCATGTCGAAGATGTCCATTCTTTAAGTTCGCTTTTTTTAAACCACTTATAAAGAATTCCGGTTAAAATAATTAGTAAAGTTCCGGTAATAAACCATTTTATTTCATAAATCGTCTGCCAGATTTTTATTGACTCATCCCTGGTCCAGTTGGCAAAAATAAGGATTGCAACCATTATTGCAAAATAAAAAGTCGTTTTCCATAACGGCCTTAATTCTTTCTCATCCTCCGGAATGACTAACTCTCCATTGAGCTGTCTCTCTCTTTCTTCCTTATAAAAAATAAAGTGCATACTTAATCCGATAATTATAGAAAAAATAACAGCGCCAAGAGCCCGGGCAAGGCCCAGTTCCCATCCTAAAACGCGTGCGGTTAAAATAATTGCCAGCACATTAATCGCCGGGCCTGAATAAAGAAATGCCGTTGCCGGCCCTATCCCTGCACCTCTCTTATAAATACCGGAAAAAAGAGGCAATACCGTGCAGGAACAAACTGCTAAAATAGTCCCGGAAACCGAAGCTATCGAGTAAGATAAAACCTTATTCGCTTTACTCCCAAAATATTTTATGACCGCACTCTGGCTGATAAAATTAGCAATAGCCCCGGCAATAAAAAAAGCAGGGACAAGACAGAGTAAAACATGTTCTCTGGCATATTCCTGCATCATTAAAAAAGCTTCCATCAAGGCAGTCTGAATTTTACCATTGGCAAAAGGAATAAAATACGCTGCTAAAAAAATGGATAAAATCAATAAAAATTTATATCTCTCTTTCATTTGTTATACCTTTTTCTCAACTTTGATTAGAGTGCCTGATTATGCACTTTTCTCTTATGTTGTTTTTTTTACATTTAGCTAACTTCTGCGAGTCATTAACACTCAAACTTATATCTTTTTTCAGTCCCTGAATTATCTTATTCTTAATCGTTTTTGGATTTACCGAATAAATAATCCATTTTCCCTCCCTCTCATTATTTACTAATCCTGCCTCCTTTAAATTTTTTAAACTATGTGAAATCCTTGATTGCTCTATATTTAAAATGCTTACTAATTCACAAACACACAGCTTTTTCTCCAATAGCAGTAAATAAATACGCAATCTGGTTTCATCCGATAATGCACTAAATAATTTAATAACTTTTTCCATAATAAAATCCTCCCCTTATCAACATATTATCATATTAACATATATTCATATGTTTGTCAAGAAAAAAATTCCCATTCTTTCGTCTGTTTCATATAGTGGGTAACAATTTTATATAATGACTTATACTGAAAAGGAAATAAAAATTGCAGTAATCCGCTATTACTTAGAAATAACGAACTACTGCAATTATATTATAACATATCTAAACCTGACTCTTTATCTTTTTGGCTTAGATTAAATACTATTTTTTGCCTTTACCTTGCCCTCCACCGGACCTACCTCCGGGAGCAGAACTGGATCCCTGACTTACCGGCCTTTCGAATTTTTCCTTCTTTTCCTCTTGCTTAAATTCTTCTTTGCCTAAAAGCTTTTCCGTTTTCTTTTCTTTTACTTCCATTCTGGCTCTGTGCCTGGTTTGAATCATATTATGGATTCCATTAGTTAATCTTTCCCCTCTATCTCCTGCTCTGATTCTTTCCTTAATCTGGTTACCCAGTGTTTGAAAATTTTCTCCTTTACCCACTCCTGCGGATAAAGCCTTTCCAATTCTCAAAGTTTCTTCCCCTTTTAAACCCTGTCCTATACATTCTTCAACGACCCCGCTGGCATGCCTTATCGGCACGCCTTTTCTCGCTGCAAATTCCAAGGCTATACCTGCTTTCTCGCGATTTTCCAGGTTCCATTTTTTCTTTTTCGCTTTGGTTTTAATTTTTTTCTTAGCCTTAATTAAATCTTTCTGCCATCTTTCTCTTGTTTCTTTACTCCACTTGTTCCATCCCGGAGGAGTCTCATTTTCCCAACCCTTCTTCAGTCCCTTTTCCCACCCGGGAGGTGTTTCACTTTCTTGTCCCTCTCGTTTTCCCTCAGTCCATCCTTTGCGTTCCCCTTGATTCTCTTTAACCTTAGACTTTGCCTGCGCAGACACGAATTGCATTGAATTGAGTAGAAACAAAGCAATGCTCAAACGAAAAAAAACAGCTATCTTTACTTTCTTCATTTTCAATACCCCCTTTTTTTATTTTTTATATCCTTCTGCAAAAAAACCCTTTTATACCCCAACAAAAACAAAAAGCATTACAAAAAAGACTACAAGGATAATTAAGTGACTAATTTCTCTCAAAATGCCGAGTTTATAATTAGGAAATATTTCCGTATGATTTTTATACCCTGTTAGCCTGGGTATAAATCTTTTAATGTTCGCTTTATATTCAAGATACTTATCTCCGAATTTTTTCCACAAAAATTTTTCTTCATGAGGAACTATGAATGAATATAAAAAAATAAAATTTCCACTCCCTATTAAATAAGCATACCATTCATTAACAGCAACACAAATACCTAAACAGATAATACCGTTACCCAGATAAAGAGGATTTCGAAGATAAGCAAAAGGCCCGGAAACGCAAAGAACCTCTGCTTCTACTTTAGTAACAATATGCCTTCCTAAAAGATACCCGGCACAATACATTCTGAAGACTATTCCTATCGCTACAATTATTAAGCCTGTCGCGAACAAAAACAAAGGGGTAGAGCCCTTTAAATAAAACTTCAAACCCACTACTACTATAAGAGAAATGATACTAAAAAACCGGCGATTTTTAAACACAAATACTGAAAATCTACTATCCATACGCAATATCCCTCTCCTGTATCCTATAAGGTTTTATTTTTAAACGCGAAGCCAATACTTTTTAGCTGCCGTGGAAATCTCCACAACCCTTATTTATGATTCTATCCAATTTAATATTTAAATGCAAGAAGAAAAAACTTACACTTTTTATTTTGTTATCTTTTATGAATAATAACAAGTAATTATTTAATAAATTCATGCAATCTATTAAACAAAGTATGGTCGTAATCC
>CBDUZB010000048.1:0-11224 GCA_965371605.1 uncultured bacterium | reverse complement strand
CTGGTATTTTAAAGTTTTTCCTTAAAGAAGAGGGTAGCAGTGGTTGAAGTAAAATGCTGTGCAAACGGGGATAGTCTTTGCGAGTTTGAGGCAACTGTCAAGGAATAACATTATTGCAAGAAGCCGAGGATAAAGGGCAGGTATTTATGGGTTGACTTCTGGTACAAAATAATTTAAACTAAGTCAGGGTTTGCTGAGTTTTCAGTAGGCCCTGATTTAAATATAAACAGGATTTTTATGGATATAATTGTTACTCATACTATGGCTGATTTTGATGCGTTGGCTTCGTTAGTGGCCGCTAAAAAACTTTATCCTAAAGCACAAATAGTTTTTCCCTCGTCTTCGGAGCAAAATGTCCGCCATTATTTAAAGCAAAATCAGGAACAATTCGATTTCAAAAAAGAAGGAGAAATTGATTTTAAGAAAGTAACCCGGCTTATTGTTGTTGATACCCGCTTATCTCATCGAATCGGCCAGTCGAAAAAAGCACTGGATAATATTAATTTAACTATTCACCTTTACGACCACCATCCTCGCACGGAAAAAGATTTAAAAGGGAAAGTCAGTCTGGGAAATATCGAAGGGGCAACGACGACTTTATTAGTAGAAAAAATAAGAGAAAAGAAAATAAAACTGACTTCTCAAGAAGCTACTTTATTTGCTCTGGGAATTTATGAAGATACCGGATGTTTTACTTTTGCTACAACCACTGCCGCTGATTTAAAAGCTGTTTCTTTTCTTCTTGCCCTGGGAGCGGATTTAAATATAATCTCTAATTTTATTCATCAGGGATTGAGTCCTCTTCAAATAAAACTTTTAGAAAAATTGCTCCATTCCCTAGAGGATATAATAATAGATAATGTAAAAATTACGATTACTGCTGTTTCCCTACCTTCTTTTAAGGATGATTTAGCAATAATAGTACATAAATTAAGGGATATTGAACGGATAGATGTTTTATTTGTTTTAATTGAGATTAAAGACCGGGTACATTTAATTGCACGTGCTCAGCAAAAAGGAGTTGTTAATGTAGGCGAAATAATGAGGCTTTTTGGAGGAGGGGGACATGAGACTGCTGCTTCGGCAACTATATCATCGGTACGGTTATTTCAAGTGAGGGAAAAATTATTAAAAATAGTTAATGAGAAAATAAAGATGCGAAAAAAAGAGGCGATAATAATTAAAGAAGTACCGGGAAAAATGAAAATTTTTGAAGCTAAACAGCTTTTTTTAAGAAGTGAGAATGATTTCTTTCAGATAAATCAAAAAAAGAAAGTAATAGGGACAATTAGCCGTAAGGATGTAGAAAAAGCAGAAGCATTTGGGTTTGGAAATTTCTTCGTAACTACTTTTATGTCTTGCCAAAAAGAAAACTTCCCTTTAACTAAACCATTTTTAAAACCGGAAAAAAGGGAACAAAGAAGAAAGAATGTTAAAGATTTAATAAAAAAGAAATTGCCTCTCCGCACAGTGAATCTCTTAAAGAAAATCGGGAAAATGGGTGATGAAATGAATTCTCCTGTTTATATAGTGGGAGGATTTGTACGGGATTTGTTTTTAAATGTAGAAAATCTGGATATAGATGTCGTTGTTGAGGGGAAGGCTATTATTTTTGCTCGGAGTTTGGCGAAATTTTTAAAAAGAAAAGTTGCCGTCCATACTAAATTTTCTACGGCAACTATTGATGTAGAAGATGATTTAAAAATAGATGTTGCTCTGGTTCGCAGAGAAATTTATGAATATCCGGGGGCTCTTCCCAATATTAAATCCGGGTCGCTTAAAGAGGATTTATTTCGTCGGGATTTTAGTCTTAATGCGATGGCTGTAAAACTTAATAGTAAAGATTTTGGTTTTTTAATTGATTTTTTTTGCGGTGGAGAAGATATAAAAAAAGGAGTGGTTAGAACGCTTTATAATTTGAGCTTTATTGAAGACCCTACCCGGATTTTCAGGGCTATTCGTTTTGAACAACGGTATGATTTTTGTATGGACGAAAATACTCAACATTTTTTACGTTGGGCAGTAAAAAACGATTTTCTAAAACAGGTGAGTAAAGAAAGAATCAGGGAAGAAATTATTGCCATTTTAAACGAGTGTGCCCCTCAAAAAGCAATTAAACGGATGGCAGAATTTAAAATCCTGGGGACTATTCATCCTAAGATTAAAATAACCGGGAAAATACGGAATGATTTTGAAAAAGTAAAGGACGTTCTTTTTCTTTTTACTCTACCCTTAATAGAAGATATTGTTGAAAAATGGCTTATTTATTTCCTTGTTTTAGTGCAGGACTTGAATTATTCCGATACTATGCAGGTGTGTAACGAGCTGAAATTTAATAAAAGATGGATAAAAATCGTTTTAATGGCTAAAGAAGCAGTATTAAAAATTAAAAAACAGCTGGAAAAGAAAGAAAAAATTAAACCTGGAGATATTTTCCGGGTTTTACACCAAATTCCCAATGAAATAATTTTGTTGGCGATGATTCAATCAACGGATTTATTGATGAAAAAAAGAATTTCCGATTATTTAACTAAGATGCGGCAGGTAAAGGTTTTAATTTCCGGGGATGATTTTAAAAAAATGGGTTATCGGGAAGGAATAATTTTTAAAGAAATAAAAGAACGACTTTTATATGCTAAATTAAACAAAAAAATAAAAACACGGGAAGAAGAGTTTAAATTTGTGATTGACAATTTCCCCAAAGAGTGATAAAATCAGTACTTAATATAGATTATAAAGAGGGAAAAAAGAATGTTTTATCCTCCACAGATTCCGATGTTATTAACATTAGCTGTTTTACTTTTTGCTGTAGTTATTCATGAATATGCTCATGGGTGGATGGCTTATTTATGTGGTGATGGTACGGCAAAATATTCAGGCAGGTTGACTTTAAATCCTTTAGCCCATATTGATCCGTTTATGACTATTTTAATGCCTATTTTCTTTTATTTTACTTTGGGGTTTGCCATAGGGGGGGCCAAGCCGGTACCGATTAATCCTTATAATTTCAGAAATCCGCATAGGGATATTATTAAAGTGAGTTTAGCCGGCCCGGTTTCTAATTTTATTTTAGCTGTTATTTTTGCTTTGTTAGTCTGGTTGATGAAAATAATTGGGATATACGGTGGATTGTTGTCTGCTGTTTTTGAATTTAGTGTTTTTTTGAATTTGTTATTGGGGATGTTTAATTTAATTCCTATTCCTCCTTTAGATGGTTCAAAAATATTAATTGCTGTCTTACCCAGACAATATGCCCACAGAGTAGAAAACATTGGAATGTTCGGTATAATACTGGTTATTTTATTTATTAATATTTTTTGGCGGGCATTAATTATGATTGTGTTAGGAATTTATCGATTTTTGTTGTGGGGTATATGAATGGGGAAGAAGAGGATTTTGAGTGGTATGCGCCCCTCAGGGAGATTACATCTGGGGCATGCAGAAGGAGTCTTGACCAATTGGGTTAAATTGCAAGATGAGTATGAATGTTATTATGAAGTTGCTGATTTTCATAGTTTAACTACCGATTATCAAAATACGTCCGGACTAAAAAACAATATAAAAGAAATGGTGATTGATTGGCTATCCTGTGGTTTGGAGCCGGACAAATGTTGTATGTTTGTGCAATCGGATGTTCCTCAACATGCCCAATTACATCTTTTACTTTCCATGATAGTTCCTTTATCCTGGCTGGAAAGATGCCCTACTTATAAAGAACAACTACAGCAGTTGAAGGACAGGGATATTTCTACTTATGGATTTTTAGGTTATCCTGTTTTACAAGCGGCGGATATTCTTCTTTATCAGGCAGATGCCGTTCCTGTAGGAGAAGACCAGTTGCCTCATCTGGAACTGGCCAGAGAAATAGTCCGAAGATTTAATTTTATATATAAGCCTTCAAAACAAGTTTTTTTAGAACCGCGTTCTTTACTTACCCATTCTCCTAAATTGCCGGGTATAGACGGGAGAAAAATGAGTAAAAGTTATAATAATTGTATTTATATTTCAGATTCACAGGAAGTAATAACTAAAAAAATAAGACAAATGATAACTGATCCGGCAAGAATAAAAGTAGACGATCCCGGTCACCCGGATGTTTGTAGTGTCTATGGCCTGCATAAAGTATATACTTCCTCTTCGGAAGTGAAAGATTTAAGCAAGCAGTGTAAAGAAGGTGAAATAGGATGTGTTGCCTGTAAAAAGAAATTAACACAAACTATATTGACTAAAATGGAACCTATTCATAAAAAAAGGAAAGAAGTAGAAAAATATCCGATAGAGTCTATTTTGAGAAAAGCAGGAGAAAGGGCAAGGGAGGTTGCTTGTTCTACTATGGAAGAAGTAGGAAAAACAATGGGTATTTAGGATTTGTTCCGTTTGCCATTGTCTGTCTGATGTTTCCGGCATACTAAAATTAAGGGGGAGGGAAAGGTTATGGCTTATCAGGTTAAATTAGAGACATTTGAAGGGCCTCTTGATTTGCTTTTGTTCTTAATAAAGAAGAACGATTTGAATGTTTATGACATTTCTGTTTCTGAGATTACCACTAAATATCTGGAATATCTCCGGATGATGAAATTATTAAACCTGGAGGTTACAGGTGATTTTTTGGTAATGGCGGCAACGCTAATTCAAATAAAGTCTAAAATGTTATTGCCTTCTGCAGATGAGGATGAGGAAGAATTAGATGATCCCCGTAAAAAATTGATAGAGCGGCTCATAGAATATAAAAAATTCAAAGAGGTATCTAAAGTTCTTGAGAGAAAAGAGGTATCTCAACGGGATATTTTTTACCGGGAATCACCGGTTTCTTTGGAGGGAGAGTATGTATTAGAAGTTTCTTTATTTGATCTCCTGGATAGTGTTAAGAAAGTTTTTTCCGCTGTTGAACAAGAAGAAGCGAAAGATATTATCGATGAAGAAATAAGAGTTGAAGATAAAATGCAGGATATTTTGTATAAGGTTGAGGAAAATGATTATGTTTCTTTTTCTGAAATTTTTAGTGAATTTGCCGGTAGACAGGAAATAGTAGTTGTTTTATTAGCTCTTTTGGAATTGATCAAAATGAAAAAAGTTTTTGCACGGCAGGCAAGTTTGTTTGGTAATATAAGAATTTATAAGGTGAATAACCACCTGAAAAAAACGGAAGAGGAAGAAGTAAGAGAAATAATAGAAAAAGAAGAACAGTTTGTACAACCGGTGGTAAAAAACAAAATTGATTATGGCTTATCAGTTTCCGGGGTGGAGAGTGAATGAACGGTATGAATGTTAAGAAAGTTATCGAATGTTTGTTGTTTTTTTCGGAGAAACCGTTGTTGCCGGAAAGTCTTTCCGAGATATTGGCAAAAGGCCAGGAGGGGATGAAAGTAGATTCACGGGAAGTGGAACGGTTACTTATGGAGATGGGAGAGGAATATAGAAACAGAGATTCCGGTTTGCAAATAGTCCGGATAGGAGGCGGATTTCAAATGTGTTCTCTATCCGAATGTGCACCATGGATAAGGGTAATGTTTAAATCAAGAATTACCTTAAAACTTTCTCCTTCCGCAATGGAAACTTTATCTATTATTGTTTATAAACAGCCTATTACTAAGGCTGAAATAGAGGGTGTTCGAGGTGTAGATGCAGGAGGGGTTCTGCATACCCTTTTATCCAAAAAATTAATTCGAATTTGTGGAAGAAAAGATGTTCCCGGTCGGCCTCTTTTGTATAGAACGACCCAGAAATTTTTGCAGTATTTTGGGTTGAGGGATTTGTTGGAGATGCCTTCTCTGGAAGAAATAATTGTAGAATAGATTTCCCTTAAAGGATTAATGAGGTAGAAGCAAATACTGGTAACGGGGTGAAAAGTGAAAAAGATAAGACAGAAAATAAATATTATTGATGAGCAAGTTATGGAATTGCTTAACAAAAGGCTTAAAGAAGTTATAAAAATCGGAGAATTGAAAAAAAAGAAAAATGAATATTTTTATGTTCCGCACCGGGAGAAAGAAATTTTAGAGAGGTTGATTAAAAATAACAAAGGCCCGATTTCTAATAAAGCTTTAAAAGATATTTTTCAGGAGATTTTTAATTTAAGCAGGTCTTTACAGAAGAAACTAAAAGTTGCATATTTAGGCCCTGAAGCGACTTTTACCCATTTAGCGGCAGTTAAAAATTTTGGACGATTAGCTGAATTAATACCCGTAAAAAGCATTAAAGATGTGTTTAATGAAGTAGAAAGAAAAAGGGCTGATTATGGGGTAGTACCTATTGAAAATTCAACCGAAGGGGTTGTTAATCATACTCTGGATATGTTTATCGATTCGGATTTGAAGATTTGTGCGGAATTAATGCTGGAAATATCGCACAATCTTCTTGCTAAAAATGATGACTTAAGGAAAATAAAAAAAATTTGTTCTCATTGTCAACCTATTGCTCAATGCAGAAATTGGTTGGAAGAAAACCTGCCTAATGTAAAATTGGTAGAGGTGTCTTCTACTGCTTGCGCTGCGCAATTAGCACATAAAAGAGCGGATATCGCAGCAATTGCTTCCCAACAAGCTGCTTCCCTGTATAATCTTAAAATTATAGCACGTAATATCGGAGATAAAGCAGATAATTTTACCCGGTTTTTAGTAGTTGGAGGGAAAGACTCCCCTCCCAGCGGGAAAAATAAAACATCAGTAATGTTTTCGGTTAAAGACAGGGTGGGGGCATTACATGATATGCTGATTCCTTTTCAGAAGAATGGAATAAATTTGACGAAGATTGAATCCAGGCCAAGTGGTAAAAAGGTTTGGGACTATATTTTTTTTGTTGATTTTAAAGGCCATATAAAAGATGATAAAGTTCAGCAAACTTTAAAGTTGTTAGAAAAACAATCTTTTTTCGTAAAGGTTTTGGGTTCTTATCCGGAAGGAGGTCAACGTGGATGATATTAAAAATTTAGTTAGGAAAAATATTTCCCAATTTCAACCTTATTTACCGGGGATGCCTATTGAGCAGGTAAAAAAAGAAAAAAAATTGAAAAAGGTTTTTAAATTAGCTTCTAATGAAAATTCTTTGGGGCCTTCTCCCCGGGTAATAAAAGCGATAGAAAAGGCTTTAGGAAATATACATCGTTATCCTGACGGAGGAGGATTTTATCTTAAAGAAGTACTGGCTAAAAAATTAAAATTGAATGTAGAAAATATCATTTTAGGCAACGGGACGGATGAGATAATTGAAATTATTGGAAAAACTTTTTTAAATCCCGGGGATGAGATTGTTGTTTCCGCACACGCTTTTATTCGTTATTGTATGGCTGGAAAATTGATGGCCTGTAAGGTAAAAACCATTCCGATGAAAAATCTTACTCATGATTTAGTGCAAATGCAGAAGGCAATAAACAAAAGGACAAAAGTTGTATTTATTGCTAATCCTAATAATCCTACAGGGACTTATGTTAATAAAAAAGAAGTAATAAATTTTATGAAGAGTATTCCCAAAAGGATAATTGTTGTTTTTGATGAAGCTTATTATGAATATGTAACACGAAAAGATTTTCCCGATGCCTTATCATATATAAAGAATAAGCGAAGGGTAATTGTTTTACGTACTTTTTCCAAGATTTACGGATTGGCTGGTCTACGGATTGGATATGGAATGAGTATAAAGGAAATAATAGGATATATGGAAAGGATAAGGCCTCCTTTTAATACCAATTCTTTGTCACAGATAGCAGCTAAGGTTAGTTTGTCGGATAAAGAGCAGATTAAAAAAAGCAGAAAAGTCGTTGCGGAAGGAAAAAAATATTTGGAGCAAGCATTAGGTAAAATGGGATTGGAATATGTTCCTTCTGAGGCTAATTTTGTATTGATAAAAGTAGGAAGAGGAAAGGATGTTTTTAATCGATTATTAAATAAGGGGATTATTGCACGGGCAATGGATGAGTATGAATTGCCTGAATATATCAGGGTAACAATTGGATTGCCCCATGAAAACAAATTATTTATTAAAAAATTGAAGGAGGTTTTGCATCGATGTTTTTAACTTTAAAAAAAGGGGTAACTAATACCCAATTAGAATATATCGCTAAAAAAATTAAAAAATTGGGTTTTCGTGCTCATATTTCCAAAGGGGCTAAAAAAATAGTTGTCGGAGTAATTGGTGAAAATGCTATTTTGGCCCGTGATACTTTTGAGTCTATGGAAATAGTAGATTTTATAACCCCCATTTCTAAGCCCTATAAACTGGCAAGCCGTGAGTTTAAAAAAGAAGATACTATCATTAATGTTAACGGAATAAAAATCGGGGGAAAACGAATTGTTGTTATGGCGGGGCCGTGTTCGGTAGAAAAAAAGGATTTACTTATTAAAATTGCCCGGGAGATAAAAAAAGCAGGGGCAGGAATTTTAAGAGGAGGGGCATTTAAGCCGCGTACTTCCCCTTATAGTTTTCAGGGGTTGGGGGAAAAAGGATTAAAATATTTGGCTGCCGCAAAAAAAATGACCGGGTTGTCCATAGTGACGGAAGCGATGACTATTGAACAAGTAAAATTAGTAGAACAGTATAGTGATATTATTCAAATCGGAGCAAGGAATATACAGAATTTTGATTTGTTAAAAGCAGTAGGAAAGAGTAAGAAACCGGTTTTATTGAAAAGAGGGATTGCTACTACAATAAAGGAGTTTCTTATGTCTGCCGAATATATTATGTCACAAGGAAATTGTAAAATTATTCTTTGCGAGCGGGGTATTAGGACTTTCGAACAATCTACCCGTTTCACCCTGGATTTAAATGCTATTCCGGTAATAAAACGGTTAAGCCATTTGCCGATAATCATTGATCCGAGTCATGGTACAGGGGTTAGAGATTATGTAGCCCCTTTAAGTAAAGCTGCTATAGCTGCCGGTGCGGATGGATTAATGATCGAAGTTCATTCTAAACCCGAGGAAGCTTTGTCTGATGGCCCTCAATCGTTATTACCCAAAGATTTTTATTCTTTAATGGAGGATTTAAAAAAAGTTGCCTATGCTGTAGGAAGAGAGGTTTAGCCGATAAAAAAATATGGAAACAAAAACAAAAGTAAAAATTAAAAAGATTAGTATTATAGGTGTTGGGTTAATTGGCGGTTCGTTAGGTTTAGCCCTTAAAAAAATGGATCGTAAATCTGAAATAACGGGAATAGGCAGGCACCTGAACAAATTAAAACGGGCTAAAAAAATAGGTGCTCTTGATAAATATACTACAGATTTTAAAAAAGGGGTGAAGGATGCTGATTTAGTTATTTTAGCTGTTCCGGTAAGTTTAATTCCCCTTTTAGTTAAAAAACTTATTCCTCATTTTAAAGATGGCTGTATTGTTTTTGATGTGGGTAGTGTTAAAAAAATTATTGTGGAAAAAATAGAAAATATGTTTTCTGCTCTTAGTAAAAAATCTTTATTTTTTATTGGTGTTCATCCTATGGCCGGGAGTGAAAAAACAGGGGTGGAAAATGCACGAAGAGATTTATTTGACAATGCTGCCTGTATTATCACACCTACTGCCGGTACGGATAAAAATGCCTTGGGAGTAGTCAAGAATATCTGGAATGCTTTGGGTTCCCGCCTATTTTTAATGTCTCCCCGCGAACATGATTTTATTGTTGGATTTACCAGTCATCTTCCCCATATTATTGCTAATTGCTTAGTTAAAGAAGTAGGTGCCCTGGCAGGAAAAGATAAACGCATAAAGAAAATATTAGCCGGTAGTTTTCGGGATATGACCCGCATAGCTGATAGTGATGAGGAGATATGGGCGGATATATGTGTAAGTAACCAAATAGCTGTAGTAGAAAGTTTAAAAAAGTTTCAGGTTTATATATATGAAATGACAAAAAAAATTGCCGAGGGAAAAAAACAAGTAATATTAAAGGAATTTACGGAGGCAAAAAAAATTAAGGCAAAATTAGTTGATAATTCACGCCTTTAGAGTTAAAAAAAATGACACAAATTGTTATAGAAAAGAAAAAAACCATAAAGGGAGAAATAACTGTTTTAGGGGATAAATCTATTTCTCATCGGGCTGTTATTTTAGGTAGTATTAGTTCAGGGGTAATGTCTATTAAAGGTTTTCTGAATGCTTTGGATTGTCAGGCAACAGTGAAACTTTTTTTTTCTCTGGGAGTAAAAATTGAGAAACAGCATTCCGACGAGTTAATTATTTATGGGAAAGGCCTAAAAAGTTTAAAAAAGCCTTCGGAAATGCTAAATGTAGGTAATTCCGGGACTACAATACGGTTAGTGAGCGGGATTTTATCCGGCCAGGATTTTTTTTCATCCATTACCGGAGATGAGTCGATAAAAAAACGGCCGATGAAAAGGATTATTCAACCTCTAAGACAAATGGGAGCGGAAATAACCGCTATGGAAGATAATTATCCTCCTTTAAATATTGTTGGAAAACCACTATATGCTATCAATTATAATTTGCCTATAGCCAGCGCCCAGGTAAAATCCTGTATTCTTTTAGCCGGACTTTTTAGTTCCGGAGAAACCTCCGTCAGCGAGCCTTTTAAGTCAAGGGATCACACAGAAAGAATGTTAAGTTTTTTGGGAGCGGATATAAGAGTTTCGGGCCTTACCGTTGCTATTTCAGGGGGAAAAAAAATAGAAGCAAAAAATATTATTGTTCCCGGGGATGTTTCCTCGGCTTCTTTTTTTATGGTTGCGGCAGCAATGACAGAAAATTCTCAATTGACAATAAAAAATATAGGTTTAAATCCCACCAGAACAGGAATAATTAGTATTTTAAAGGCAATGGGGGCGAATATTACAGAACAAAATAAAGAGGAAGTATGTAACGAACCGGTAGGTGATTTATATATAAAAAGCAGTGAATTATGTGCTATTAAAATTGGAAAAGAGTCAATTCCCGGGTTAATAGATGAAATTCCTATTTTAGCGGTAGCGGCTACCCAGGCAAAAGGAGTAACGGAAATTAAGGGTGCGGAGGAATTGAGGGTAAAAGAAAGTGACCGGATAAAGGTAATGTCTTCGGAGCTTTCTAAAATGGGGGCAAAAATAGAAGAGAAAAAAGACGGAATGTTAATTTACGGCCCGACTAAATTAAAGGGATGTCAACTGGATAGTTTTGGTGACCATAGAGTTGCTATGGCTTTGACTATTGCCGGATTAGTAGCTTCGGGCGAAACAATAATTAATAATACTGATTGTATCAATACTTCTTTTCCCGGATTTGAAGAGATACTTAGAAGTGTAGT
>CBDUZB010000047.1:0-11691 GCA_965371605.1 uncultured bacterium | reverse complement strand
CATATGGAAAGGTGAGAACTTTTATTTATTATTTAAAATAGATAAAAGTTTTTTTATTTTTTGTAAAGTTGAGGGATATTTATCATTTAACTATAACAAAAAAGATTAATGTGTCAATGAAGAGAAGTAGATAGAAGTGTCAGGATTTATTCTGATTTTCAAAAAAATAAACCATTGACAAGAGCCTTAAAATATGGTATTTAAAACAAGTTTAAGATGAATTCTGTTTTTTTAATGACAAGGGTTTTTTGACAATTGTGGCGCGGTACCCAAGTGGCTAAGGGAGCGGTCTGCAAAACCGCGATGCGCCGGTTCAAGTCCGGCCCGCGCCTTAAAATTTTAAAAAATGAGGGCAGTTAGCTCAGATGGTTTGAGGGCGGAGGGTCACTGGTTTTTGGTAGGCTGCAGGCTTTCTTGTCCGCCTGTGGAGGAATCCTGCGTAGATACGTAAAATTTACGCGATTTAAAAGTTGTGGCTGCAGAAATAAGTAAGTTTTGTTTTAAAAAATAAAATAAGGGCGGTTAGCTCAGCTGGTTAGAGTACTTGCTCGACACGCAAGGGGTCACTGGTTCGATTCCAGTACCGCCCACCATTAAAAAAACAACCATTGGATTAGGGGTTTCATTCTAAAAAAATGTTAATTTTAGAAATCGAAAAGATATAGAGCAGAATGGGCTGTTTTCTCATTCTGCTTTTTTGTTTCTAAAGTAATGTCAAAAATAAAATAATAAAGACTCAGAAAAGTGTTATAAATAAAAAAGATTTTTTTCATAATATGGGGAGGAATGATAGTAATTGTGGGAATCTGGTAGCCCACGACTACCAAAAAATAAAACATTTATTTGGCGAAACTACAAATTTGTCGAACAAATAGAAAAACGAGGTAGAACCATGTTCGAGTCCCATCTTTCAATTTTTTTGAAAAAAAATCTCCCCAGGGTGGAAATAGAGGTAAAAACAGGTTCAGACCAGAAAATTTTAGATCTCAGCTATTCGTTCAAAAATACGACTGGCGAACCGATCTTTGTCTTTTATTCCAATCCTCCATTTGTTCGTATCGGGTTAAATTGTCAGATCGAGTTTATGAGCTTAATGCCTATTCTGACGCCTTGGATGCGTGTCATTGCGCCGCATATTCCCAGAGTACTCAGGCTAGACGTGAACCAACTCAATACTGGTAAGGCTTGTTATAAACTTCCACTAATTGATTCACATCCCTACCCTGCTGGTCCTATCATGACTGTGCCGATACCCATTGAAGAGGAAAAAAGCGCACAGGTGCAAATGACTATAGGTTACTTTCCTGAAAGTGATGGTAACAGACTTTTCGATAGTGTGAATCTATGTGAGAAAGTTCCCGGTTACTATGATCTCAAACGGCAATTCTTAGTTAGCAGCAAACCGATTATGTTGAGTGTTCGTGTCCTTCGTCCTTTGTGGGGAGAAATAAATGAAGAGAAATAATAGGTAAAGGACATGGGGAACATTCATCAAAACTTAATTTAATGAGAGGAAGAAAAGAAGATAGGGGAAATATATGATGAGAGGCTATTAGTCAATGGTGGGCTTATATAAAAAAGAGGAAAAGAAGAAATAATTTAAATTAATTACATTCGTTGGATTGGATGAAGAATTCCAAATGGCAAAAAATAGTCAAACATAGTTTATGACAATGTATGACATGAAGGAAGAGAGTAAATGACTATTTTTGACATAGTATTTATGAGTCAGGGGGTAAAACAAGGAAAATAAAGGAAAAATATGTTTTTTTTCGGATGCGTAATTTTACCTTTCGGGCACACAAAAATCCACAATTTAGTTGACTTTTTACTCGTCTCAATGATATAATTTTATCCATAAAAGTTGTTTAAATTTTGTTTTTAAAAAAGGAGGGGGATAAGCAATGGTTGAAGAAGATTATAATAATAACAATGATGAGACGATTATTTCCAGGCCGCGGGAATCAAAAGTAAATATATCTAATATTTTATTTGGATTTTTATTTTTAACTTCTCCCAACCTGGGAAAAGAAGTTTTTTTTAGTAAGAAAAAGGTAGTAATAGGCCGTGATGAAAAATCGGATATTTGGTTGGATGATTTAGAAGTTTCCCGCAGGCATGCTGTTATTGTTTTAGAAGGAAAACAATATATTTTGAGGGATTTAGACAGTACTAACGGGACTTTTCATAATGGGAAAAAAATCAGGGAAATTGTTTTAAAATATGGTGACCGTGTGAAAATAGGTAGTACTTCCATGAAAGTACTACTGAAAGACAAATTAACCGAAAAGCCGATAAAAACTTATGAAATCAAGTGAATTAACTATTCCTCAGCAAGCCACTGTGTATCAAAGTGCTCAGGATTAATTCGACTACAGAGTTTTTTCGGAAAAAAACTCTAAGTCTCATTGAATAAATAAGGATTACTTTGTGAACAAAATAACGAGAAATTATACGGTTATAGAAGAAATAGGTAGAGGGGGGATGGCTGTTGTTTATAAAGGATGGCAGCGATTTTTGGATCGCCCTATAGTTATTAAAGAATTACTTCCCCTTTCCAATGGAGGAGATGAGTTTATAAAGAGGTTTGAAAGAGAAGCAAAAGTAGTAGCAAATTTACAACACGAAAACATTGTAATTATTCATGATGGTTGGAAAGAAAGAGAAAAAATTTATATTATAATGGAATTTATTGACGGTATTGACTTAAAGAAATTATTGGTTAAAAAGAGACAGATACCGGTATTACTTTCTATTTATATTATGTGGTCATTAACCAAAGCATTGGAGTATGCCCATGAAAAGAAGATTATTCATCGTGATATAAAACCGGGAAATGTTTTGATTTCCAAACGGGGTGATGTCAGGTTGGTTGATTTTGGAATCGCCCGGGACCTTAATAGTTTAGGATTAACTTATACGGGAGAAATGTTAGGGACTCCCGCTTATATGTCTCCGGAACAGATTAAAGGAGAAAAAGTTGATGTGTTTACGGATGTTTTTTCTTTAGGAGTAATTACTTATGAAATGATCGTTGGGAAGCATCCTTTTTGTAATGAGGATAATGATGAAGTAAAAGCAGGAACTATATTAGAAAAAAAACAAGAGAATATCAAAAAAATAAAACCGGAAGTTCCAAATGATATAGCTAAAATTTTAAATATTTGTTTAATGAAAGATTTTGGAAAACGGCATGAAAATATGGAAATAATAAGAAGAGGATTGGATAAGTATGTGAAAAAATATTCTCAGAAAAGTTTAGCTCTGGATTTAGAAAATTTTATTAGTGATTCTCTTCCCTTAAAAAAACAAGAAAAAACACAAAAAACACAACATATAAAACGAATAGAAAGAACGGAAGTGGCGGAGATATCCGAAGATAGGAAAAAAGAAGATCAAATAAACGAATTAGCCTTAAGGGTTTACCTGGTAACTTTTTTGTTTGGGTGTGTTAGCTTAGTAGCGGGAAAATATATATATTTATATTTTAAATAAATATAAAAAAAGCAAAAACAATTATTAAAAAGAATCTAACGGGAAAAACAAAAATGGGGACAGAGAGATTTGAACTCTCACAGCCTTTCGGCCATAGCGTTCTGAGCGCTACGCGTATGCCAGTTCCGCCATGTCCCCTTGAATGTTTTATATGCTGTTGCTTTTATTTAATTGAAAGATGATGATAAATTCAGCATATCTTAACAGATTAAAAATTGGTTTGTCAATTATTAAATAGTTAATTTTGAGTTTTCGGAAAAAAATGAACGAACAAAAGGAGGAGGGAAGAGGTAATAAATGCGTATTTTGGTTACTAATGATGATGGAATACACAGTAAAGGATTGGATGTTTTAGTTCAAAGACTAAGAAAAAAAGCACAGGTCTTTGTAGTAGCTCCGGATAGGGAAAGAAGTGCGGTAAGCCATTCTTTGACCTTAAACAAGCCTCTCCGGATAAAAAAAATTGAAGAAAATGTTTTTATTGTTGATGGGACTCCGGCAGATTGTGTACGATTGGGCCTTTTAGATATTTTAAAAGATGAAAAGATAGATATGGTAATTGCCGGAATAAATATGGGCCCTAATTTAGGCGATGATGTTCTTTATTCGGGAACGGTTGGAGCGGCGATGGAAGGGACTATTTTAGGGGTACCTTCGTTGGCTGTTTCTTTAGCGGCTAAGCGTAATTTTCATTTTAAGACAGCCGCTGAAATTTCCTGTCGGATAATTGATAAAGTTTTACAAAAGGGTTTACCTAAGGGTGTTTGTTTTAATATTAATGTGCCTAATTTGCCGATAAAACAAGTAAAAGATTTTAAAATTACCCGGCAGGGGAAAAGACTTTATGGTAAAGAAATCGAGAAAAGGGTGGATCCGCGAGGGTTTATATATTACTGGGTTGCAAGTGGGAGAGTAGTTAACATAAAGGAGAAAGGTGCGGATGTAGAAGCTGTTGAAGAAAAAAAAGTATCAATAACCCCTTTACAAATAGATATTACTGCTCACCAATATTTGAAAAAAATTCGAAGATGGAAATTCTAAACTTAAATTGTATTTGCTTATGGCCAATACGATTGGGGTCAGAAATGTAGTTGTTATATTGTTTAAAACAGGCATTATAAATTATGAAAAAGGAGGGGGTGAGAAAAAATGAAAAAGATATTATGTTTTTTAGTTAGTTTCGTTGTAATTTTCTATGTTGGTAGTTCTTTTTGCTATGCGCAGGTGGAGACTGAGCGTTCGTCAGCAAGTACTTCAGAGACTATAAACCCGGTTGAACCGGTAAAAGAAAAAGCGGAGACGGTTCAAGAGAGGGAGTTGGAATTGGTAATTGCTGAAGCACAGGTAGGCACAGGTGTCGAGGATAGAGTTATTGTCGGCGAAGCTGCATCCTTTTCTTCTTCTGTAGAAAGAGTATATTGTTTGAGTTTTGTTAAGGGAGCGGACACATTTACAACTATCAATCATGTCTGGTATTATAAGGACAAAAAGATGGTGGATGTAAGCCTGGATGTAAAGTCTCCTGCTTTTCGTACCTGGAGTTACAAAACGATTTTACCTGAATGGATTGGAACCTGGCGGGTAGAAATTGTAGATGATGCGGGGGAAGTTTTAAAAATTATTGGGTTTGAGATTAACGAATCGGAAAAGTCCGTAGTGGAAGAAGAGACAATAAAAAAATCAAGTGAATTGGAAGAGCCGATTGAAACTGATAAGGAAGAGACAGAATAAAATAGTTTTTGTGTTAATTTTCTCCGCACTTTTTAAAAGTGCGGAGAAAATTATTAATGTAAAGAATAGTATTTAAAATAAATTTCAAAACAGGAGATGAAGGGGCAATAAAATGGATATGTTAAAAATGGTTAAAGAAGCAGCTTCTTTGAGAAATAAGACAAAGCAGATTGAAAAAGATCTGAAAAGTCATATATTTGAAGTTTCTGTAGGGGGAGTGACAATAAAAGCTAATGCTAAACAGGAAATTTTGGATATTAAGATTAGTGAGCAACTTTATCAACAAGGGGCCGGAGAAATTGAAAAAAATCTTCTTAAGGGGATTAAAGAAGTGTTAGATAAAGCTCAAAAGATTATGGCTTCGGAGACTCAAAAAATTATGGGCAATTTGAATATTTCCGGGCTTAAAGGGATGTTGGGACAATAAAGAATAAAAGATAAATATTTTTTTTACTTCGGGGTTAATTCCTCGTAGCTTGCTGAGGGGTAGTTGATTTAACTTATTTGATAAAATAAATTCAATAGTAATGGTTGGAGGGATTTGGTAAAATAATGATAGCCATAATTAATTACGGAGTAGGAAATTTAAAAAGCGTAAAAAAAGCATTGGAGTTTGTTGGTGCGGAAGTGAAAGTCACTGCTAAAGCAAGCGAAATTAAACAGGCAAAGGCGATTATTTTACCCGGGGTTGGTGCCTTTAAAGCAGCAATGAGAAATCTTGATGAATTAAAAATTATTCCTGTTCTTAAAGAAGAAATTAAAAGGGGGAAGCTTTTTTTAGGAATTTGTTTGGGTTTGCAATTATTATTTACCGAAAGCCATGAAGACGGATTATGTTCGGGATTGGATATAGTTAAAGGGCAAGTAAAGAGATTTGATTTTTCAGATGATTTGCATTTAAAAATACCTCATATGGGATGGAATACAATTAAAATTGAAAATAAAAAAGAAGATATTTTAGAAGGAATTCCGGATAATTCTTATTTTTATTTTGTTCATTCGTACTATATAGAAGTGGAAGATAAAGAAAAAATAATGGCGGTAACCGAATACGGAGGAGAATTTTGTTCTGCAATTGGTAAAGATAATGTTTACGGAATGCAATTCCATCCTGAAAAAAGTGGGGACTTAGGATTAAAAATATTAGAAAATTTTTATAAATTGAGTGAGAGATAATAAAACTTTATGCTGACTAAAAGAATTATTCCTTGTTTAGATGTGAAAGATGGCCGGGTAGTAAAAGGTACCCGGTTCGTGAATTTAAAAGATGCAGGAGATCCTGTTCAAATAGCTTCATTTTATGGCAAAGAGGGAGCTGATGAAATAATTTTTTTGGATATTACTGCCAGTTTTCAAAAAAGGAAAATAATGTTAGAAGTTGTGGAAAAAACAGCGGAGTGTACTTTTATTCCTTTGACGGTGGGAGGAGGAATTAGAAATGTTGAAGACATAAAAGATCTTCTTAATTCCGGGGCAGACAAGGTTTCTTTAAACACCGCTGCAGTGGAAAATCCTTCTTTAGTCCAAATGGGAGCAGAAAAGTTTGGCCGGCAATGTATAGTAGTAGCCATAGATGTAAAAAGACAGAATATACAACCGGAAAAATGGGAGGTTTTTACTTATGGAGGAAGAAAAGCTACCGGAATAGATGTTTTTGACTGGATAAAAAAAGTAGAACAATTGGGAGCAGGGGAAATTCTTCTTACCAGTATGGATGCCGATGGGACAACAGAAGGGTATGATTTGGAATTAACTCGTAGAATTTCCGAAATGATTGATATTCCGGTAATTGCTTCCGGTGGGGCAGGTACTTTAGAACATATTAGTGATGTTTTGACTCGGGGGAAAGCAGATGCGGCATTAGCTGCTTCTATCTTTCACTATAACAAATATAGTATTAAAGAATTAAAGGAATATTTAGCAAAAAAAGGAATTGCAGTAAGATTAACTTGATTTTAGATGGTAGAAAGATGAGGATTGTTTGGACGATAGATATTGATAATGAAAGGATTAAATGTTAAAAATGGCTAAAGAAAGTTGTGGGGTTTTTGCTGTATTTGGAAGTAAAGAAGCGGCTAAGTTGACTTATCTGGGGCTTTATGCTTTGCAACATCGCGGACAAGAAAGTGCAGGTATAGCTGTTTTTGATGGTACAAATGTTAGTGTTCATAAAGGGATGGGGTTAGTGTCTGAAGTTTTTAAAGAAGAAGGACTTGAAAAGCTGGTAGGACATATGTCTATCGGGCATGTAAGGTATTCTACTACAGGGTCTTCTCAGATAAAGAATGCTCAACCTTTTTTGGTGGAATATTCCCGGGGGTCAATGGCTATAGTGCATAATGGGAATTTAGTTAATGGGGGTTCATTACGCCGTAAACTGGAACAGGAAGGGGCTATTTTTCAATCTACAATGGATAGCGAAACAGTTGTTCATTTGATTGCCCACTCAAAAAAGAAAAAATTGGAAGATGCTTTGATTGAGGCGGTATCTCAGATTAAAGGTTCATATTCTTTGATTTTGTCTGATAAAAGTCAAGTAATAGGGGTAAGGGATCCTCATGGATTTAAACCTCTATGTTTGGGCCGTTTAAATGGAGCTTATGTTCTTGCTTCGGAAACCTGTGCTCTGGATATAATTCAGGCCAAATATGTCAGGGACATAGAACCGGGAGAAATTATTTTTATTAATAAGGAAGGGATTAGATCGATAAAACCTTTTTCTCCTGTAAAACATTCTTTCTGTATTTTTGAATTTATTTATTTTTCCCGTCCGGATAGCAATGTTTTTGGGAAAAACGTTTATTTAACCAGAAAATGTTTGGGAAAACAATTATTCAAGGAGTATCCTGTTGAAGTGGATATGGCTATGCCTGTACCGGATTCGGGTAATTATGCTGCGTTAGGATTTGCGCAAGCGGGAAAAATTCGTTTTGAAATGGGTATAGTTCGAAATCATTATATAGGTAGGACTTTTATTCAGCCTACCCCTCATATTAGAGCCTTGGGGGTGAAAATTAAACTTAATCCGGTCAGGGAAGTTTTAAAAAATAAACGGATAGCGATAATAGATGATTCAATTGTGCGGGGGACTACCAGTAAAACCAGAGTAAAGACTCTTTGGGATGCAGGAGCTAAGGAAATTCATATGAGAGTAAGTTGTTCTCCTATTAAATATCCTTGCTTTTATGGTATTGATTTTCCTACTAAAACGGAATTGATTGCTAATAATTATAATGAAGAGCAAATATGCAAACAGTTAGGTTTAACCAGTTTAGGTTATTTGAGTTTGGAGGGAATGCTTTCTTCAATGCCTTTACCCCCGGAAGAGTTTTGTACTGCTTGTTTTAATGGGAAATATCCAATTCCCGTAGATGAAAAATTTTCCAAGGATTTGTTGGAGAAGAAATAGATATGGATATATTGGTAAATAATGTGGAAAAAAACATTAAGGTTGTCGTTTGTATGTTGCAATTCATTGTAAATCGAATAATTTTTTAATAGAATAATTTGGATTAACTTGCTTGTAGAAGTTTTATTAATTTTGTGATTAGTGATAATTACAACAACTTTTAAATACGAAAGGCATAGGGGAAAAATAATGACTAAATATCTTTTTGTGACAGGAGGAGTTGTTTCTTCCTTAGGTAAAGGCATAACGGCTGCTTCTATTGGTTATTTATTGAAAGATTGCGGATTGCGGGTAAATATGCTTAAGATAGATCCCTATCTAAATGTTGATCCGGGAACGATGAGCCCTTTTCAGCACGGAGAGGTTTTTGTTACGGAAGATGGGGCGGAAACCGACCTGGATTTGGGGCATTACGAGAGGTTTATCGATGTTAATATGCGGCGGATTAATAATGTAACCAGCGGAGCAATTTATGATTCAATAATTACCCAGGAAAGAAAGGGAAAATTTTTAGGAGGGACTGTCCAAGTAGTTCCTCACGTTACTAATGAAATTAAGTCCCGGATAAAAAAGGTAGCGAAAGGTTTTGATATATTAATCACGGAAATAGGGGGGACTACAGGGGATATAGAAGGGTTGCCCTTTTTAGAAGCAGTAAGGCAGTTCAGGCAGGAAGTCGGGTGGAAGAATGTTTGTCACTTGCACGTAACTCTGGTTCCGTACATTCAAGCGGCGGAAGAAATGAAAAGTAAACCAACTCAACAAAGTGTTGCTAAGCTAAGAGAAATTGGGATTGAACCTCAGATAATTGTTTGTCGTACCGAAAAAGCATTATCGAAGGAAGTAAAATCCAAAATAGCTCTTTTTTGTAATGTTCAGGAAAAAGCAGTAATTGAAGAAGGAGACGTTGAATCAACTATTTATGAAGTTCCTTTAATGTTAAAGAATCAGAATTTGGATAAATTGATTTTAAATAAATTAGGTCTAAAGAGAAGAAGATCGCGAAAGGGTAATTTTTTGTTCTGGGAGAAAATTGGAAGCAAAATATCTAATACCAGCAAATGTGTAACTATTGCTATTGCCGGCAAATATACGGATTTAAAAGATGCTTACAAAAGTATTTGGGAATCGTTAGTTCATGCGGGATTATTTAATAATGTAAAAGTAAAAGTAAAATATGTAGATGTGGAGAGGGGGAATTTAAGTGACGAGTTAAAAAACGTTTCCGGAATATTAGTGCCGGGAGGATTTGGGGAACGGGGAATAAAAGGTAAAATAGATGTTGTTCGTTATGCCCGGGAAAAGAAGATTCCTTTTTTTGGGATTTGTTTGGGAATGCAATGTGCTGTTATTGAATTTAGCAGAAATGTTTGCAAAATGAAAGGAGCTGATAGCACTGAATTTGTTGATTCTACTCCTTATCCGGTGGTTACTTTGATGGATACACAAAAAGAGATTGTTGCTAAAGGGGGAACGATGCGTTTGGGGAATTATCCCTGTCATATTTCTGAAAATTCTCTTGCCCGGAAAGCATATGGAGAAAAATTAGTAATGGAAAGACACCGGCATCGTTATGAGTTTAACAATCAATTTCGTAAAAAAATAGAGTCCGGGGGGTTAGTTGTAACCGGTGTATATAAAAAAGGAAATTTGGTTGAGATGGTTGAACTTAAGGGGCATCCATGGTTTTTGGCAGTGCAATTTCATCCTGAATTTAAATCCAGGCCACAACGCCCTCATCCATTATTTAAAGACTTTATTAAAGCAGCAAAACGAAAAAAATGTGGAAAAAAGGAATAAGAAAATAAGGAATTATTTTTTAGTCAGAAAAATGGATTTTGGTTCAATTAAAACATAAATTTCGGTTTTTACGGAGACAATAAAAAACAAAGTAGGGGGGCTGGAAATGAAAAGAAACAGAATTTTTTTATTAATAATTATATTTTTTTCTTTTTTCTTTTTGGTTAAGTCAGCTTTTTCTTATACGTATAAAATTGCTGTTGTGAATAGTAAAGATATTAAGTCGTATCGAAATGCGTTAAGCGGGTTTAAAGAAATTTGTATAGATAGCCGGTACAGTCATTATTATTTGGAAGGTAAAGGGAAAGAAGGAATTGTTTTTGCTTTGCAAGAGGAAAAACCTGATTTGATAGTAGCTATAGGTTCTTCTGCTTTGGAAGCACTTAAAGGTAAAATAAAAGATATCCCGATTGTTTTTTGTATGGTGTTAAATCCGGGTGTTTTATTTGAGGAGGGGCATATAGAAAATATTTTTGGGGTTAGCATGAATGTGTCTCCTGCTTCACAAATTATAACTTTAAAAGAAATTTTTCCCAGGGTTAAGAGAATCGGGGTCGTTTATAATCCCGCACAAACAGAATATTTAATTTCAGAAGCAAGAGAAGTTTGTAATCAGGAAGGGTTGGAGCTTATTTGTAGTATGGTTTATAGTCAGGGAGAAACTATTAATGCTATAAAGAATTTAGAAAATAAAATAGATGCGCTTTGGATTGTTCCCGATACTACTGTTGTTATGCCTTTCTCGGTAAAATATATGTTACTTTTTTCGTTCAGGAATAAAATTCCTTTATTTGGCCTTTCTGACACGTATGTGAAAAGAGGGGTTTTATTGGCGGTGTCATTTGATACAACGGATATGGGAAGGCAAGCCGGGGAGTTAGCTCTTCAAATTCTGAAAAAAGAAAACAATGAAAATCATTCTTTGATTTTTGCCCGTGCCTTAAAGTTATTTCTTAATTTAAAAACAGCCAAAATAATGGGTTTTAATATTCCCGAGGAAATGAAAGAAAGAGTGGATAAGATTTATCGATGAGAGCTTGTTTTTTTTGCTGATGGATTTTTCATCTAAAATTTTTTTATTTTTAATCTGTACTGTTATTAAGAATGTAGTTTGTGGATAATTGATTAATATTTAAGGATACAAAAATGCGGGAGAAAAAAATAATATATAGTTTTAAAAAGAAATTATTCTGGTATATTGCTCCTTTGATTTTATTTGTATCGTTAACTTTTGCCGGGATGTTTATTCAACAGCA
>CBDUZB010000046.1:0-11726 GCA_965371605.1 uncultured bacterium | reverse complement strand
GACTACATCACCGGCTTTAACCAATGCCTCAACTTGTCGGGAAAAAATCGATTCAAACCCCATATCATTTCCAATGGCAGTTAAAAGGGAAGTATTCGTAGTAAGGGCAACCGCCGGCAGGGAAATCCGGTCTTTCTTAAATCGACAAACAAATTCCGCTACCAAATGCTGGGCATCCGCTGCGCTGCCGCCATTACCAAAAAAAACTATCTTTTTTTTTCTACGAAAAGCCTTTACTATAACCCGTACGATTTTTTCGAGCACATCTATTTGATCTTTAATAATACAATTATTTACTTCTATTGATTCTTGCAAGCATTGTTTTATTTTATCTTTCGTTTTAAGTTTTTTCATTTTTCCGGCCAAATTCTCCTCTGTATGAAATTAGTATAAACTTCTCCTTTTCTAAAAAAAGCATTTTCCATAACTTTTTGATGAAAAGGAATAGTAGTTTTTATTCCTTCTATTACAAATTCACTTAAAGCCCTCTGCATTCTGCAAATTGCCCCCTGACGGTTATTATCCAACACTAATAATTTTGCTAACATCGAATCGTAAAAAGTAGGAACTTGATATCCTGAATATACATGGGTATCAACCCTTACTCCCGGCCCTCCCGGAGAAATAAAATTAGTAATTTTACCCGGAGAAGGAATAAAATCCATCTCAGGATCTTCAGCGTTAATCCGGCATTCTATCGCATGGCCTTTACACCGTATTTGATCCTGTTTAATATTTAATTTTTCACCACAAGCTAACTTAATTTGTTCTTTAACCAAATCAATACCGGTCACTAATTCACTTACTGAATGTTCTACCTGTATTCGTGTATTCATTTCTACAAAATAAAAATTATCTTTTTTATCCAAAAGAAACTCTACCGTACCTACCGTAACATACTTTACCAGCTTTGCTATCCGGCAAGCTGCCTGCCCCATTTTTTTGCGTAATTTTGCATTAACAGCTACGGAAGGAGATTCTTCTATCAACTTTTGATGACGGCGTTGAACAGAACAATCCCGTTCAGGTAAATAGACTACTTCCCCTGTTTTATCACCCATTATTTGAAATTCTATATGACGCGGTTCTTCAATATACTTTTCCAAATACACTTCTCCGTTGCCAAAAGCAGCCTGCGCCTCACTCTGAGCAGTCATAATCGCATTTCCTAAAGCGCTTTCATTCTGAACAACGCGCATTCCCTTGCCTCCACCGCCCGCAGATGCTTTAATGATTACCGGATATTTCATTTTAGAAGCCAACCCCACCGCTTCATCAACACCGGAAATAGTGCCTTCACTCCCCGGAATGACAGTAATTTTTCCTTTTCTTACTATTTTTTTTGCTTGAGCCTTATCTCCCATATTAAGAATTGCTTCTTTAGAAGGGCCAATAAATTTAATCCCGCAACTTTCACATACTTCTGCAAAATAAGTGTTTTCGGAAAGAAAACCATAACCGGGATGTATTGCATCCGCACCGGAAATCTCCGCTGCACTAATAATATTTGGAATATTTAAGTAACTTTTTCCGGATGGCCCGGGCCCGATACATACACTTTCGTCACTAAATCGCACATGAAGAGCATCATTGTCTGCTTCAGAATGAACCGCTACCGTTTTTATTCCTAACTCTTTACATGCCCTAATAATTCTGACAGCTATTTCTCCCCGATTAGCAATTAATATTTTTTTAAACATCTTTCCCCTCCTGCTGCTTTATTTTAAGAGGATCTATTAAAAATAAGCTCTGTCCGTACTCCACCGCATGGCCATCCTCGATTAAAATTTTAACTATCTTACCCTTAATTTCCGAAGTAATTCCTTTTAAAATTTTCATTGCTTCAATAATATAAATTTTTTGTCCCACCCGAATATTATCCCCTTCTTTTACCAAAGGACCTTTATCCGGAGAAATAATATGGAATGTTCCCACCATGAGTGATTTTATAGTAACATACTCATTGTCATCATCTCTAAAAGAGGATTTCTTTGTCCTCTCATCTTTCCCCGTAACGCCTTCCTCTATTATTCGCTTTTTCACTCCTGCCTTCGTTTTGCCTTTAAGCTCTTTTTGATTAAGAGGAACGTTCTTTCCTTCTCCCTTCTTAAAAGAAACCTTTACCCCGTCTTTTTCACAAACAAGTTCGTCAATATCAGTTTCATCCAGCAATTGAATAAAACTTTCCATTTGTTTTAAATCCATTTTCCCTCCCACTATTTCTTAGCCGAAAATATTACACTCTTTGTAAATACTCTCCGTTACGGGTATCCACCCGCACAACATCATCAATATTAACAAACAAAGGAACCTGTATTACCAATTCCGTTTCTAACGTCGCCGGTTTAGTAGTAGAAGAAGCAGTATTTCCTTTTAAACCCGGTTCTGTATAAACAACCTTAAGGTCTACTGTAATGGGCATCTCTACCCCAATTACTTCCCCGTTATACCACAACACGGAAACCTCCATATTTTCTATCAAAAAATTCACCTTATCTTTTAGCTGTTCTTTGGTGAGCACACATTGTTCATAAGTCTCCATATCCATAAAATTATATTCGTCCCGGGTGGCATACAAAAAAGTTTTCTTTTTTGATTCTAATCTTACGTCCTCTACTTTTTCTCCGGCACGAAAAGTCCTCTCCAGAATCTGTCCGGTTTTAATGTTTTTTAATTTTACCCGAACTATCGCCCCGCCTTTACCCGGTTTATGGTGTTGAAACCAGACAATATTAAAAAGTTGTTTATTCAATACAATGTTCAGTCCATTCCTAAAATCCGCTGTAGTAATCATTCATTCTCCTCAGTAAGTATTTTACACCCTGTTTTAGTAACCAAAACCATATCCTCTATACGCATCCCGCCTATCCCGGGAATATAAATTCCCGGCTCCACAGTAAAAACCATTCCTTCTTCCACAATTTCCTTGCTTTTATTATTTAAATACGGCAATTCATGGACATCTATACCCACACCATGCCCCAACCCATGAACAAAAAATTTACCATACCCGCCTTTTTTTATTACTGCTCTTGCCGTATTATCCAGGACACTGCATTTTACCCCGGGCCTTATCTTCTCTAAAACCCTATTTCTTGCCTCACCCAATAAATCATATATACGCTGATGAGATTTGTTGATTCTACCTAAAAAAATCATCCTTGTCAAGTCACTTTTATATCCGCAATATTCACACCCAAAATCAACCAGGATTATATCTCTTTGTTTGACTTCTCTTTTTCTTAACCGATAATGGGGAAAAACAGTATTTTCTTTGCCGGAAGCAACAATAGGCTCAAAGGAAATCCCCCAATCATTACCCTGTTTTGTTATAAAGCGGGTAATCTCATTATAAATTTCCCATTCCTTTTTGCCGCTTCTAACCCAACTTTTTATGTGATGCCAGGTTTTTACCGCCATACAAGCACTTTTTCTAATCAGGGTTATTTCTTTTTTGTCCTTTTTCAAACGAAACTTTTCGGAAAGATTGTTTTGTAAAACAACATTAATTCCCTTAAGTTCTCTTTTCAACTGCCTCCACAAATTTATACTGATAGAACTTTCTACACCCAAAGATTTTATCTTATTCCGACGGATATAATCCGCTATTTTATTCTGCTTATTCAGGTTTACCACTGCCAAATTTTTTACCCGCCGTTTGACTTCGGTAAATAACAATTCCGGAACAAAAATCAATGCCCGGGAAGAAGTTACTAAAAGAAAACCAGCATCCAACCTGATTCCGGTAAAATAAAAAAAATTAGAGGGGTTATGAATTAGAAATGCCTCTAATTTCTTTTCTCGTAACACTTTTCTTAAATACTCAATTCTTATCTTCATTTTTCTTTAATTAGAGTTACTGCCACTCGAAGCGCTAATAAATAGCTGTTTACTCCAAAACCGCTTATCTGCCCCACTGCTGCCGGAGCAACTAATGATTTTGCTCTGAATTCCTCCCGACTGTAGATATTGGACAAATGAACCTCAATAGTTGGAATTTTCACCCCCGACACAGCATCCCGAATAGCCACACTGGTATGGGTAAAGGCGGCAGGATTAATAATGAGCACATCTACTTTTCCTTTAGAAGCGCCAATAGCATCAACAATTATCCCTTCATGATTTGATTGTAAAAACTCTATCTGACAGCCTAGTTCCTTTGCTAATTTCTTTATCTGCTGATTAATTTCTTCTAAAGTGTTTGTTCCATAAAACTTAGATTCCCTATCACCTAACAGATTTAAATTAGGGCCGTGAATTACCAATATTTTTTTCATTATATTATTCCCTCCCGTTTCTTAATACTTTCAGCCAAATTTTTTAATTACATTTACAAACATCTTTTATTATTTCTCTGACCATATCTTCCGGAACGTCATTACGAACAACCACTTTTCCTATTTCAGTCGGTAAAACAAAATTAACCTTTCCTTCCTCAACTTTTTTATCTAATTTTAAAATGCTGATGAATTCATCAATCGCTAACGCACCTTTCACTTCCACAGGCAATCCTGCCATTTCAATCAACTTTTTTATTCTTTGAGTGTCCTGAACGCTAAGCATTCCTATTTTTTGGGCAATTCTATTAGCTATTATCATCCCCACCGCCACTGCTTCTCCGTGTTTATATCCTTTGTAACCCATCATCGTTTCTATTACATGACCTGCTGTATGGCCATAATTTAAAATTCTTCTTAAATCCTTTTCCTGCTCATCTTTTTGAACTACTAACGCTTTTATAGCATCTGCTCGCTGAATTATATGTTCTAAACAAACCAAATCCAACTCCTTTATTCTCTGTATATTTTCTTCCAGATAAAGAAATAAATCTTTATCACTAATAACCCCATATTTAATTATTTCGGCTAATCCTATCTTTAATTCCCGTTGGGGCAACGTTTTTAAAACATTCAAATCAATAAACACTGCCTTAGGTTGATAAAAGGCACCGATTAAATTTTTCCCCCGCGGATGATTTATCCCCACTTTACCACCGATAGAGGCATCCACCTGTGCCAGTAAGGTAGTAGGAACCTGTATAAAAGAAACTCCCCTGAAAATAGTAGCGGCAAGAAAACCGGCCAAATCCCCGATTACCCCTCCTCCCAAAGCAAGTATAGTTGATTTTCGATCTAATTTTTTTTCTATACAAACACTATACAGTTTACTTACTTCAGCTTGCTCTTTATATTCCTCTCCGTCAGGAACAATAGCGGTATAAACATCCCAATCAGCCTCCTGCAAAGATTTTACTACCGTCTCTAAATAAAATTTTTCCACTACCGGATTAGTAACTACCAGTATTTTCCTGCCCGTCTTATATTCTTTAAGCCGGCTGCCTATATCTTCCAACCGGCATCCCACATAAATCTTATAGCTTTTATCTTTTAAATCTACTTTTATTTCTTTCATTTTTTCTTTCTCAATCATTTTTTGATTTTACTGCTGCTGACTTCTTTAAAAAAAGGAATAATTTCCCCGATTATATCCTTAATCTCTTTCCCTGAAGTATCAACCATCTTATGGCACCGTTTATAAAAAGGCTCTCTTTCTTTTAATAATTGCTCAATTTTATCTGCCGGATTTTCTCCTTTTAATAAAGGCCGGTTAGCCTTTTTCCCGGTCCGCTGTAAAATTGTATCCGCAGAAGCAGTCAGGCAAACAATAATCCCGTTTTTTTCTAACTCTTTCATATTTTCTTCTTTTAAAACCACTCCGCCTCCGGTAGCAATCACAAAATTATCCAGCATAGCCACACATTTAACTGCCTGTGTCTCTACCTCGCGAAAATATTTCTCTCCCCGTAGTTTAAAAATATTCGGAATAGTCATTCCCACATCTTTTTCTATCATCTCATCAGTATCAATGTACTGCATTCCTGTTTCTTCCGCCAATTTCTTCCCTACAGCTGTTTTCCCTGTTCCCATAAATCCGGTCAAAACAATGTTCATTTTTTCTTATTCCCCGTTTTCAAATACTTTTTATAATTAGAAAAATTTGTCTTCATTTCTGCTAAACTATCCCCGCCTAATTTTTCCTTTAAAGCCCGGGCAACCTCAAAAGCCACAACTGTTTCTCCCACTACACCGGCGGCCGGAACAGCACAAACATCTGCCCTCTCTACACAAGCTTTATATGGTTTCTTGGATTTTATATCTACCGACCGTAAAGGTTTACCCAAAGTAGCAATAGGTTTCATAGCCGCCCGCAAAACAATCGTCTCCCCATTAGACATCCCCCCCTCTAATCCACCGGCATTATTAGTCTTACGGTAAAAGCCCTGCATCTTTTCATAAAATATTTCATCATGTACCTCGGAACCAAACCGCTCTGCACAACTAAAACCCAAACCTATCTCCACGCCCTTGATTGCCTGAATACTCATTAAAGCAAAAGCCAGACGGGCATCCAATCGGGCATCCCAATGAACAAAACTCCCCAGTCCTACCGGCAAATTAAGCACACCTACTTCAAATACCCCTCCCAGGCTATCTTTCTTTTCTTTAGCCCGGTCGATTAAAGCAATCATCTTCTTTTCAATATTTTTGTCCGTACAACGCAAAGGCGTTTCTTTTATTCCAATACTTTTTCCTTTTGCCGGATTGTAAACAGACTCATCTTTAATACTACCGATTTGCACCGTACGGCTGTAAATTTTAATATCAAATTCAGCTAATAATCTTTTGGCCACCGCTCCCACTCCGACTCTTACCGCTGTCTCCCTGGCACTGGCTCTTTCTAAAACCGGCCTTAAATCATCAAAGTTATATTTAAGCATTCCGGATAAATCGGCGTGGCCCGGCCTGGGTTTAGTAAGGGAAGGCATTTTGTCCCATCCCTTCCGGTCTTTATTGGCAACCATTATACAAAAAGGAGCACCCGTCGTTTTTCCCCTATATAATCCGGAAAGTATTTCTACTTTGTCTTTTTCTATCTGCATCCTCCCTCCCCGGCCATAACCCATCTGTCTGCGCAATAATTCCTTATCTATATCCTTTCCCTCGAGCTTTAATCCGGAGGGAAGCCCTTCCATAATAGCAACTAAACACTTCCCGTGCGATTCACCCGAGGTAAGATATCTCAACATTTTTTCCTCCGTAATTCTTTAATTTTAAATTAGCCATTCCAAAACATAATAAGCAAGTAAATTCGAACAATTTCAAACATTTAAGTCTTTCCCCTGATTTTTATTAGACCCTACAATAATAAGAACTTCCTCACTGCAAATTATACACATAAATGACAATAACAATCACCCTGTTTATTTAATCGTAATTTATCCTTGTAGAAGACATAAATAACCATTTTGCGTTTCTTTTAATGCTCTGGCGATAAACTCTACAAAATCCCGAGCATCAGTGTGTGCCTTCTCTATTTTTTGGATATACTCTCCGCGCAAAAGAGGAGGAATGAGAGCTATAACATACCCTTTTTGTAGAAGTATCAAATTCATTAAAAGCCGGGCCACCCTTCCATTCCCATCTATAAAAGGATGAATGAATACAAATTCTTTATGTGCTAAAGCGGCATATTCTACAGGATGATAATTCTTAGCTGATTTTCCCAATCCATCTACAAATTTTTCCATAAGCAAAGGAACCTTTTCCGGAGCGGGAAGACTATGTTGAGAACCGGATATAAAAACTCTTTTTTTTCTGTATTTACCGGCTTCTTTTTCACCAATACGCTTGTAAAAAAGTTTGTGTAATTTTTTAATATTACCTTCGGTAAGAAAAGCTTTTTTTTTCACTAATTGACACATAAAATCATAAGCTTCACTGTGCCCTAACGCCTCATAATAATCTTTAATCGGCTTACCACCGATAGTTATTCCATCCTCCAATATCACCTTGGTCTCTGTCTCGGTTAAAGAATTTCCTTCCAAAGCATTGCTGGAATAAGTTAATCCTATTCTATAATATTCTTTAAGTTCTTTAATCAGATGTTTAGATAATGGCCGAAAAGCGTCAATTTCTTTATTCAAAACATCTATCTCATCAAATATTTTCATTATTCTTCCCATCTTCCGATTTTCATACTCACCTCATAGCTAAGATGTTATGAATGAATGTTTCATTATTTCGTTATATAATTTCTATCAAATGATGTTTATTATACAAAGGAACTTATCTTAATTCAAGCAATATTTGTTAGTTAAAAAATTATCTTTTTGTAAATAAGGAGGGAAATAAAAAGACTTCCTTAGCCTTCCTTAAAATCTTCCATTATTTTTTGAAATTTAGGCTTGATTTCCGGAATTTCTTTTTTCACCGTGTCCCAAACAATCTCCACTTTAACACCGAAATACTCATGACTTAGTTTGTTCCTCATCCCTGCAATATTTTTCCAGGGAATTTCCGGATATTTTTTTTCTATTTCTTCCGGAATATTTTTAACTGCTTCACCGATAATCTCTAAACATCTTACAACTGCAAACACAGTTTTATCATCTTTAACAAATTCATCAAAATTCATATTCTCCGTAAATTTGTTCACCTTATTCATAGCATCCAAGATATCTTCAATATAATCACCATACTCCCTTTTCATAAATAAACGACCTCCTTGAGGATGTGCTTCCCTATCCGTGGTTTTAAAACTCCTTTCATTACAAGATCAACCTTGATGCCTAAAATATTACTTAAGTAATTTTCCAGTTCTACAAACATTAACAATCCTATACTTTTTTCAAATTCTACAAGTATATCTAAATCACTGCTTTCTTTTGCCTCAGACCTCAAATATGAACCAAATATGCCCATACCTTTTACTCCATACTTCTCCCTCAAAAATTTCTTATTTTTCTCAAGAATCTTTTTTATTTCACTAAGGTTTTTCATAAATTTCCCTTTATCATTATGTAATCTCTATTAGTTTTATCCTCTTAATAATATCTTATGAAATTTCTCCCACAAAATCAAGATATTATTTATCCCGTATGTAATAATTCTAAAAGACCCTTTGCAGTTAGTTTTTTCCGTTTTCTATTTTATTCCAAAAGCCATTTCCATAAAGGTAAAAACTTTATTTTCTTATCTTTTATCTTTTTTTTCTACTTCATAGTCTCCTGTTATCACCAACCCCTCTACCCACTTTTTCTGAACACCTTTTTTCCGACCCTTTCTTCCTCCGCCTCTGCCATCTTTAAATATTCTCTGCTTTATTTAAAGACAACATAAAAATGGGTCATTGCTCAGAAAACGGTAAAGGTTACGCTTTCTTTAAGTAAATCAAGTGTAACATTTTTTGAAAACTACTCCAAACAACACTGTCTAAAATATCGGAAAAGGATACACAGATAAGGGGTAACTATATTCAAAAAAATAAGTTGGAATTGCGTCTATTTAATCAATATTTTAAAGCATTTTGTTAACAAAATATTTAAATGATTTATTTTTTTGCTTTGCTGTTTCTATAGAAAAAAACTTTAGAATTTCTAATCTGAAATCTATTTCCGAATTAAACTTTTTCGGTATTAATTCCTTAAATTGTTCTTTACTAATTTCCTCTGTATTTTTTAAGAAATGGATTCTACATTTTTTAGAGTTCTTATCATTTAGTCCAGCAAGGTACCAACTTTCTATTTCTTTTATTACCACTATTATTCTGGCTTTATCTATGTTCCTAAATTTATTTTGTATTTTTTGTTTTTTTTCTGTCACACATGGGGTATTATTTATATCTCTTACATAAAGATAATCCGCTTTCATTGCTGCAATACTTTTAAGAAACCCCTTAAGTTTTTCTTTTTTAAGATTTGCATATTGTATCACTTTTACTGAATCATACTTTTTTTTAAGATTTGGCTTTATTATCTTATCAAAAAACCTTTTATCATTTAATCCTTCAACCAATATAAATAGTCTTTTATATGCCATATTATACTCCCAGTAAATTTTGCACATAGAGCTCTTCAATTCCTATTTCATTTTTTAAAAATATTTTTACTTCTTTTTTATCCCCAGGCCTTGATATTGCAGAAAAACCTTCTTTATCCCTAGAAACTAACAAAATATTTTTCAGATCTGTATGTTTTACTACTTCAGGATTATGAGTGGTAACAATAATTTGCTTCTTTTGTAAAGATGCATCTTTTATCATATCTATTACTTTAGAAATAAGATAAGGATGGATATTTCTTTCGGGTTCTTCAATTATAGTTAATGACTTTTCCTCAAAATATAAAGCAATAATTAAAGCAATTATATTTACAGTTCCATCAGAAATCAAAGAAGCGGGTAAATATTTCGTTTTAGAATATATTTCTCGTATCTTAAAGAGTAAAGACTTATCTGCAAATCTGTCCACCTCTACTTTATCCATAAAAGGTAACAGTTCCTTTATTAAATTGGAAAACTTCCTATATTTGTCTTTAGTCTTTACAATATTATTGAGAACAATAGCCAAATTTTTTCCATCTTCTTCTAATTCGGCTTTACCGGTAATTGGAGTACTTTCTTTAGGTAACTTCGGATCAAAATCGTATATTGCCACATTAATTAACTCTCTTTCTAATGGACGGACAAAGGGAAGTGACAGTTTAAGGAGCAGATCCTTCGGAGATAATCTTTCTTCTCTCAAAACTAGTGGAAATATATCATCTTTATTTATCATTATCCCTTTGGGAAAAGTTACCTTATCAATCTTTACTTTATCTCCATGCCTAGAAAGAATAATTTCTCCTGAACCAAGTTTTTCTTTCTTCTTTATTTCTATTTTTTTAACAAATTTTTCTTTCTTCTTTATTCTTTTAATTTGTCGTTCTACCTCAATAATCGCACATTTTTGTATTAATTTGTCGCTGATAATTTCAAAGCCAAGTCTTCCCTTTTTAAACTTTAAGACAAATTCGTAAATTGTTTCGTATATTTCTATTGCTACTAATCTTTCTGATCCTTCTCTTTCTTTAATCATAAATCCAAATTCTTGATTGGAAATAACCGTAATCGAAAAAAGTTCTGATGCAGCAATATTTATATTCCTGAAATATTCAATACCTCCTTGCATAGATATAGCATTTTCCAGTCCAAAATTTGTTATATCCCTTAGAAATTTAAAAATTTGAATAAAATTAGATTTCCCGGAAGCATTAGAACCTATTAACACATTTAACACACCCAATTCTATCTCTAAGTTCTTAAAACTTTTAAAGTTTGATACTTTAATTTTCGTTATAGCCATAACTTGTCTCCTTTACACAAACATTTGTTATAATGATATTATTTTATGACATTTTTCCCACAAAATCAAGGCCTTATTTATCTCTTCTGTAGCAATCCTCTTACAATTGGTTTTTATAAAAGATTTTCGAATATCAGACATATTATATCAATTTTACTGTTTTTTCCCATCCTTATCTTTTTTATCCTCACATCGTTTTGAAAATATTTCTATTGATTCTTTTTCTTCTATTGATAAAGACTTATCATCTTTAAATTTTTCTGCTAATTTTTGGAATTCTATAAGATTGTAAATTTTCTCAAATCTATCTAAATTAAAATTTAGTTTTTCCGGGTTCTGTCTGCCTCTATGCCACATAATAAATTTAATAAACTTTTTGACATCCCCCTTGATAAGTGGAAAAATATAATTCTGTACAGTTTTCCCATTATCATCTTTAAATGTTGCCCAATTTGTTGCCCATGCATATAACACAGACCCCATATCTTCTTCCTGCACTTCATTAAAAATATATTTTTTCCCATCAATAAAATACTTTATTAATC